>JBJTBO010000171.1:0-2647 GCA_046091445.1 Planctomycetaceae bacterium
CACGGGCGTGCCGGGGCGGTTCCCCAACTTTCCCGTCGGCGCGCGGGCGATCGAGACCCATCCGCGGCAGCAGGGGGACACGGGCAACGGCGCGCATCTGGAGCCCTTCTTCCACACCTTCGGCCAGGCGACCCGCAAGACGGTCGCTGCGGCGGAGACGAAGCGGGAGCCGACGCTCGCCCAGGCGCTTCACCTGATCGTCGGCGACACCGTGCGCGATCGGCTCGCGGCCGGCGGCGTCGTCAGGCAGCTCGTGGAGACGAAGTCGACGCCGGAGGACGTCGTGGAGGAGCTCTTCATCCGCGTGCTCGCCCGCAAGCCCGACGGCGAAGAGATGGCGGCGATGATCGCACTCGTGGGTGACTCGCCCAAGGATCCCGCCGTCTACGAGGACATCTTCTGGAGCCTGCTCAACTCGACCGAGTTTCTCTTCAACCACTGATCGGGGACCACCGCCCGGGGGCGGCCAGCGAGGACCACGGCATGCGATCCACTTCGGCCCATCGGTCCGCCCGGGGCTTCCTGATCCTGATCACCACCGCGGCCGCCACGGGTGCCCGCGGCGCGGAGACGGGTCCACCGATCACGTTCGAGGACCATGTCGCGGTGATCCTGCGCAAGAACTGCGTGCAGTGCCACGGTGAAGGCAAGCAGGAAGCGGGGCTCAATTTCACGTCGTATGCGTCGCTCCTGAAGGGCGGAAGCGGCGGCAAGGTGGTCGAGGCCGGCCGCTCGAGCGCGAGCCGCCTCTACGGCGTGATCACCGAAGCCGATCCGGCCGCCCGCATGCCTCCCGACGCCGATCCGCTGCCGCCCGACGCGATCGCGCAGATCAAGCAGTGGATCGACACGGGCCTGCGGGAGAACGCGGGCTCGAGCGCCGTCGCCATGCGGACGCTCGGCTTCCAGCCCGCCCCGGTGGAGACCGGTGACGGCGGACCGCCGCCCCTTCCGGAAGGGCTCGCCGCGATCGAGCGGCCGACGACGCGGCGGCCGTATCCGATCGTGGCGCTCGCCGCGAGCCCGCGCGCGCCGGTGGCGGCCGCGAGCGGCTCTGGCGTCATCGAGCTCGTCGATCCCGCGTCGCGCCGGCCGCTCGGCGCCGTACCGTTCGCGGAGGGGGAGCCGCTCGTGCTGCGGTTCAGCCGGTCGGGCCGTCGTCTGTTGGCGGCCGGAGGGGCGCCGGTCGAGGCGGGCATCGCGGCGGTCTACGACGTCGTCACCGGAGCGAGGCTCGCCGCCGTGGGGCAGGAGCCGGATGCGGTGCAGGCCGCCGACCTCTCGCCCGACGAGCGGATGGTGGCGGTCGGCTGCACCTCGCGACTCGTGAAGGTCTTCTCGACCGAGACCGGAGCGCTGCTCTATTCACTCGACAAACAGACGGACTGGGTCACGGCGGTCGCCTTCTCTCCCGACGGCCGCTATCTCGTCACGGGCGACCGCATCGGCAACATTCACCTCTGGGAGGCAGCGGGGGGCGGGGTGGTGCTCCCGCTGGCCGAGCACACGAACGCGATCCGGGCGCTCGCGTGGCGGAGCGACAGCGGCGTGGTCGCGTCGTGCGGTGAGGACGGCCTCGTCGTCTGGTGGGACGTGACCGACGGGTTTCCCGTGGTCACGAAGGCCAACGCCCACCCGCCGCAGAAGCCCCCCGGGACGTACGGCACCGTCGCGAACGGCGTGCTCGACTGCAGCTTCGGCCTCGCGGGCGAGCTCGCGACCTGCGGCCGCGACCGCACGGTGAAGCTCTGGAAGGCGGATGGCGCCGAGAGAAGGTCGTTCGCCCTGCCCGAAGACCTCGCCGACGGGACGTCGCGGATTCGCGTGCTCCCGACCCGCGTCGCCGTGTCGTTCGACGGGACGGCGGTGAGGGCGGGTGACTCGGCCGGCCGGCTTCATGCGTGGCAGGTCGACTGACGGCCTCGGGGGAGATCGGCCGGGGAGATCGGCCGGGGAGATTCCGCCTGCGCGCCTCGAACGAGCCCCTGCCCGGCTGAGCCGGGCCCGTCGACCTTGCCGATCGCGCGGTTTCCGGTGGCTCGGTGCCCGTTGTGGGATCGGGGCTGCCGGATCGCCGAGGGCCGGCCTCCGGTCCGATGAACCTTGGGTCGGAGATTCGTGCGCACCCATCGCCCGGGAAGCGATCGATGGTCAGTCATCTCTCATGCCGCGGTGCGGGCCGCCGCGCGATGCGCTGCCTCGGCACGGTCTCCCTCGTGGCCGTGCCGCTGAGCGTGAACGTCGCGGCCCCCGCCCCCGAGCCGGTCACGGCCCCGCGCCAGACCATGCCCTCGCGAGAGGTCGTCGAGACCACCGCACGCCGGCAGAGCGCCGATGCACTCATCGAATCGATGGTGCCGCCGCGCAGTGACTCGGCGGCTGATTGGCAGGCTCGACCGCTTTTCCTGCACGCCTGCGGTGAGCCGCGGAAGCTCGCGCCGTGTGTCCCACCGGCTCCATGCCACCCGGCTTACCCACCGCAGCCGTTCGACCTGATCGGCGTGGCGGGCGCGCCGACCTGCGGCCCGCGGTATCGGGGGCCGTGCGAGCCGCGGCTCGGCACGCACGACCACGGGCCGTGGCCCCGTCTCCACGCCCTGCACGACGCCGCGTTCGACACCTTCTATCGCTGATCGCGCGATGGCCG
>JBJTBO010000172.1:0-19208 GCA_046091445.1 Planctomycetaceae bacterium
CCCGCGGCACGTCCTTGCGCTCGATCGCATCGAGCAGCGCAAGCGTCCACTCCGGGCGGGATGTGAGCGTGGCGATCGCGGCCTGCCGGTCAGCCTGCGGGAGCCTCGCGTAACTCGCAAGAACGGCGCCCGGCGTGCCATCGTGTGGCACCGCGGCGAGCGCCGAGAGCATTGGCCCGCGAAGCGTGTCGTCGGCCAGCAGACCGTGCAGCAGCGGCGGCAGCGCCGCGTCACGGGCGGCGACGAGCGACTCGAGCGCGGAAAGCCGTTCCTTCTCGGCGGCCGCCCCGTCGGCGACCACGGCGCGCAGGATGGGCAGGACCCGTGGATCCCCAAACCGGGCCGCCACCTCGTCTGCCAGCCTGCGGACCTCGATCGACTCGTCCTTCTTCAGTTGCTCATAGCCATCCTTCCAGCTGCGAGGCAGCCCGGCGCGCCCCCGTGCCGCGAGCGCCGTCGCGATCTCTCCGAGCATCCAGACGCGGTCGGCTGAAGAGGCGGTCTTCACGGCGGCCACAAGGGGCTCGTAAAACCGCTCCTCGGCGGCGAGACGACGCACGACGAACCGTGAGACGGAGGGCACGCGTCCTGCCGCGGCCAGACCGAGGGCCCGCTGCGGGTCGCTCTCGACGACGCGCTCCAGGGCATACCAATAGAGAAGCGGGAGGTTGTGATCGTCGGCGTCCTCGGCGTGGCCGATGAGTCGCGGAAGCCATGCCCACCGCTCCTGCGGCGGCATTCTGCCGACCGCCGACGCGATGAAGCGCCGCACGACCGGCGAGGGGTCGCTCTCGGCGAGCGCGAGGATGCGATCCCGCACGCTCGTGGGACGGACCGCATCACCCGTCGGCGAAAGCGGCTCGCAGGCCAGCTGCACGCCCCAGCCCCGCACGTGCGGATCGGCATCCGCCAGAAGCGCATGCTGATCGGCTTCGCTCAGGACGCCAGCCGCGTGCATGGCCCACGCCACCCGCAGGCGCTTCGCGGCGGAAGCGGCCGTCCCGAGCCGCGAGGCCAACCGTCCGGGAGTGGTCGCATCCAGTCGCCCTGCCGCTGCCCGCTCCTGGAGCAGGCGTCGCGCGTGCCGCACGAACCAGTCATTGTCATGGTCGAGCAGGTCGACGAGCGCGGCGTCGTCGAGCACCGCGACGTTCTTCGGCCCCTCGATCCGGCGGCTGCCCGCCCCGACTGCGGCCACCTTGAAGATCCTGCCCGTGTCGCGGTCGTGCGCCTCCACTTCACGGCGGTGGCACTGGTTGCGATCGTACCAGTCGATCACCACGACCTGGCCGTCGGGACCGTACTGGAGCGCGACGAACTGTGAACTGGTGTCGTTGGCGAAGAGGAAGTCGGGATCGCCGTCCCCCTCGTAGCCGGACGCCGCGGCCTCGAGCCGATCGACGTTGAGCCGGGCGCCGTGGATGTTGTTCATGAACAGCCGGCCCCGGTAGCGATCCGGCCACGCGCCGCCGAGGTAGACCATCGCGCCGGAATGGGCATGGCCCCCGCCGATGAGGTCGCTCTTCTCACGGTCGGCATTGTTCCACTGCCCCCCGGTCCAGTGGCGATGCCGTGCGATCGTCTTGATGTCGTCGAACGTCCAGGGATTGAAGTGCTGCCCGGCCTGCCGCTGGTACCGCGCATTCTGGATGACGTGGTAGAGGTGCGGGATGACGCAGGCGGTCTCGAATGCATCACCGACGTCGTTGAAATCGACGCCCCATGGATTGCTCGTGCCCTCGGCGAAGAGTTCGAAGGTGCGGCGGACGGGATGGTATCTCCAGATGCCGGCGTTGAGCTTCACCCGCTCGGCGTCGGTCGCCCCGGGTGGACCGACGGCCGAGTGCGTGAACACGCCGTGGCATCCGTAGAGCCAGCCGTCGGGGCCCCAGATGAACGCGTTGAGCGTTTCGTGCGTGTCCTGGTAGCCCCAGCCGTCGAGCAGCACCTCCGGCTCCCCGTCGGGACGATCGTCGCCGTCTCGGTCGGGGTAGAAAAGCAGCTCGGGCGCCGCCCCCACCCATACGCCTCCGAAGCCGACCTCGAGACCGCTGACGAGGTTGAGCCCCTCGATGAACACCTTGCGAGAGTCGAAGACGTCATCGCCGTCGGTGTCCTCGAAGATGAGGATGCGATCGCGCGCCTCGGCATCGGCCACGCGGACCGGGTACGAATACGCCTCGGCCACCCAGAGCCGGCCGCGATCATCAAAGGCCATCGCGATCGGCTGCCGCACGTCGGGCTCGCTGGCCATGAGCCTGACGGTGAAGCCCGGGGGCACCGTCATGTGCGCCGCCGCCTCCGTGGCCGGCAGCCCCTCGACCATCGCTCGACGCGGCCGCGGGGAGGCATCCTCGTAGGTCTCCCGCGAGACGGCCTGACGGGATTGGACGTGCACGAAGCTCCCCCGCTTGTTCCCCACGACGATGTCGGGCAGGCCGTCACCCGACACGTCCGTCGCCTTCACCTCCACGCCCACGCCCGAGTCGTCGTGCACCAGATGGGGCACGAACTCGGCCGTGGTCTTTCCCGTGGTGGAATCGGTGCGGCGCGAACAGCGAAACCAGTAGACCACCGCCGGCGCATCGGGCTCCGGATCCCCCTTCGGCCCGTGCGCCCAGTAACGCTTGCCGGTGACGATGTCATCGATTCCGTCACCGTCGATATCCGCGACGTCGATGGCATGGATCTGTGAGAACGCCACGCGATAGGGGCTGTCGGACGGCTTCTCGCCGATGATGAGCCTGCGCTCGAAGGTCCGCTCGCCACCCTCGCCGATCCCGGCCCGGTACCAGGCCAGCCCCCAGCCATGGGCCGCGAGGCTCGTGATCACGTCGCCGAGGCCGTCGCCATCGACATCCCGAACGAACATCTGCGCGCCCCCGGGGCCCGCGAACGCCACCGGATGCCTCTCCCACAGAGGATCGCCCGCGAGCGACTCCGGCTGCCGCCACCAGCCGCCTTTCTCGAGAAGATCCGCCCGGCCGTCGCCGTCGACGTCGCCGACGCCCAGACCGTGGGTGAACTTCGACACGCCGACATCGGGCGTGATGCGGTGGAACGTCCATCGCTGCTCGGGCGCGTCCTCAGGAATGGACGCATACCCGAACGACCCGCCCACCGAGCAGACGATCTCCGGCCTCCCATCACCAGTGAGGTCGACGAATGCCGGTGACTCGTTGTCCACGGAGTCGAGCGCGAGGTGTCGCTCCCAGTGGCCGCCATCGGCCGGGGCGCCGGGGTTCTCGAGCCAGCTGGCCTCGCGGCCCGGAAAGCCCAGGAGCACGACGTCATTCCAGCCATCCCGGTCGACATCGTGGACGAACTGGAAGAAGACGTCGGAGTAACCGTGCGGATCGACCGGCTTGGGCTCCGCGAGCTCGTGGCGGTGCGTGAACTGCGGCCCGCGGTACCAGTAGGGTCCGGACACGACGTCGGGGTGGCCGTCACGGTCAAGGTCACCTCCCGCCGCCCCTTCGGAGAAGAAGCGGCGGTCGAGCTGCTGCGTCTGGAAATGCACGAGGTTCCAAGCCTGCGGCGGCTCGTCAGCGAGAGCCGGTTTCCCGGTATCGCCGGCGAGCAGGAGCCCCGCGCCCACGAGGCTCCCCAGGGCCTTCGACAGGGTCGTCGTTCGCGCTCTTTTGGCCATCGCTTCACCCCAACGTAAGGACGCCTGATGTGCAGACTGCGGAACATGGCTGCCGTCACAGGATACGGCGACCGCCGACCATCGGAAACGTGGCCGTTTCGACCGGCGAGCCGACGATGCAAAGAGCCCGTGGCGTGGCTCTGCCGCGGGATTGTCCGGGGGCGTTCAGACGACGCCCGGCAGCCGTTCGGTCGAGTCGCCGAACTGCCCGAGCTCGAGTCCGCCCCAGTCCATGAGGTGGAGAAACAGGCTGCACATCTTCCGGTTGGGCGCCTCGAGGTAGTCGAGCGCCCGGCCCCCCTTGAGCCTGCCGCCGGCGCCGCCGAGGAGCAGGATCGGCAGCTGCTTCGCGTCGTGGTTGCCGTGGAGCATGCTCGAGCAGTGCATGATCGCCGTGTTGTCGAGCAGCGTCCGCTCCCCTTCCTGCACCGCCGACATCCGCTCGCAGAGGTAGGCGAGCTGCGTCATGAAGAACTGGTTCAGGGTCACGAGCGACTGTGGCTGGGTATGCGCGAGGTAATGGTGGTGGTCGCGGATGCCGAGATGGGAATGGACGATGTTGGAGGCGTCGTTGCAGTACTTCATCGTCGCGATCCGCGTGGAGTCGGTGCGGAAGGCGAGCAGGAGAACATCGTTCATGAGCCGCCAGTACTCCGGCAGCTCGGGCGGGATGCCGTCGGCCGGCCGCTCGCGATCGGGAGCGGCGAGCGTCGGCTTCCAGCCCCCCTCCACCTGCTCCTTGCCGGCCCGCTTGATGCGGCCCTCGATCTCATGGACGCTGCCGAGATACTCCTCGAAGCGCTGCCGATCGGAGGCCGAGAGCCGCCGCTTGAGCGACGCGGCGTCCTCGAGCACGGCGTCGACCACGCGGCGATCCTCGCGGCCCCGATCGGTCCGGAAGAGCTGGTCGAAGGCGAGCGCGGGGCGGGTTTCCGGCCAGCTCGGCGACACCGGCGAACTCCACGAGATGTGCGATCCGTAGAGCAACGGCAGGCCATCCTGGAGGCCCGGCGTGGCATCCTCGCAGCCGAGAACGAGCGATGGGATTTTCGTGCGATCGCCGATCCGCTGCGCCATCACCTGATCGAAGCTCACTCCGGTGCGCACCTCCTTGGTCGCCAGGGGCGCCCCGCTGAGCATGTTGCCGGTCTGCATGCAGTGGATCGCGCTCTTGTTCGCGTTTTCGTTCCACAGGCCGCGGATGAAGACCATCTTTTCCCGCCAGGCCGTGAGCGGCTCGAGGCATGGCCCAAGCTCCATGGCCGCGCCCTCTCCCTTGGCCCACCAGTGCTGCGAGTGGAAGCCCATGCCGGTGAAGGTGACGAGCGTGCGGGTCGGCGGCTGATCGGCGGCCGTCGCGGCGGCGGCGGCGAAAGGCAGCGATTCGAGCCAGGGAAGCGCCATCGAGACGCCGAGTCCACGGAGCAGCGTGCGGCGCGAGCAGGCAGAGGCGGGAGTGCGGGTCATGACGATGTCCTCGTGGGGGAGCGGCGTCGAACGCGGATCGGGGGCGTGGACCGGATCAGGGAGTTGTCGCGGCCACCGAGGCCGCCGGACGGATGCAACGGAATTGCTCGCTCTGCACGAGCACGAGCAGGGCCTCGGACCAGCGGCCACCCGCGGCGATGGTCCTTGTGAGTGTATCGACGAGCGGACGGTCCGAAGGGAGCACGCCACGGCCGAGCGCGTAGCCGGTGAGCTTGCGTGCCAAGGCCCGCAGCAGGTCCTCGCGACGCGGCCCGGCCAGATAGGCACGCAGCGCGGCAGCGTCCTCGATCACGGTGCCGTCACGGAGCGTGGCCCGGGTTTCGCCAGGCTTCATCTCCGCCGCCGGACGCAGTCGGCCGAGCGGGTCGAACTGACCGAGGGCGATGCCATACGGATCGATGCGTGAGTGGCAGCCGGCGCATCGCGGATCCTGCGAGTGCCGCTCGGTGATCTCGCGGACGGTGAGGCCGGGTGGCACCGTCTCCGGCAGGGGCGGCACGTCCGGGGGCGGGTTCGGCAACCGCTCGCCGAGCACCTGCGCGAGCCACGCGCCGCGTTTGATCGGGCTCGTGCGGGCGGCCGCCGACTGCTTCGCGAGGACGGCGCCGACGCCGAGCAGGCCACCGCGGCCATGATCCGCCACCGTCTCGACCCGCCGCCACTCGGGGCCGGTCACACCGGGGATGCCGTAGTGCTTGGCGAGCACCTCGTTGATCACCACCGCGTCGCCCGCGATCAGGTCGGTGACGGGGCGGTCGTTCACGAGCAGGTCCGTGAAGAGCCGCACCGGCTCCTCCGCGAGCGCGTCGCGCACGGCGGGGGTGAATTCGGGGAAATCGCTGGCGGACCGGCCATGATTGGCGACGAAGTCCCGCACGCCCAGCCACCGTGCGCCGAACTCCTCCGCCATGCCGCGCGACCGTGGATCCGCGAGCATGCGTCGGAGCTGTGACTCGAGCACGGCGGGCTCGTGGAGCCGGGATGCCACGGCCCGTAGCTCGTCGTCCGGAATCGAATCCCAGACAAGGAAGCTCAGCCGCGTCGCCAGTTCCATGCCCGTCACCGGCTGCCACGCCGGACCAGGCCCCGGCTCCTCCACCCGATAGAGAAACCACGGCGACGCAAGCACGCGGGCGAGGGCCGCGCGGAAGGCGGGATCGTGCTCCATGCCCTCCTCGCGGTCGGCGGCGTAGCCGGCGAGCAGGGCCTCGCGCTCGTCGTCCACGAGCGGCCGGCGCCACGCGCGGGCGGCGAATGCCATCAACTGCTCGAGGTGCCGCGGCTCCGCCGCCGTCTGCGCGGCGACGAGATCAGCCTTCTCACCGCGCACGCGATCGCCGACCGTCTCGATGTAGAAAAACATCATCGGCGGCTCGGAGGGCTGGTGGTAGTAGTGCAGGAGCCCCTCGTACATGAGCTCGTTGGCGAACGCATCGTGGCTCACGAAGTGGAGCTCGCCCCACAGCCGCTCGAGCTCGGCCCGGCCGGCATCGTCGAGCAGGAGCCGACGCAGCGGCTCGTCCTCACGGTGGAACATGAACAGGCTGCCCTGCGCATCGCGTGGAACGATCGGCTCGAAGAGCACCGCCGGCGGAAAGAGGTCCTGGAACTCAGCGGCCGGACGGGCTCGCTCGGCGGCCACGCGAGGGTGCACGATCTGCGGCACCCGTGGCTCGGGCTCGTCGAGGACGAGTGCCTTGCCGGACCGCCACGGATGCGGGAAGCAGCGGTCGTTGTCCCGTTTTGGCGACCCATCGGCCTGTCCGAGAAGCAGTGGCTGGACCGTGGCCGCTTCCGGGCTGCCCTCGTCGAGGCGGACATCGGCCCGCAGGAATCGCGGGAGCGCGAGCGACTCGAGGAGCGGCGCGGCGAGTTTCGTGAGGTCGAGCGTGACCTCCGTCGAGGCCTCCGTGACAAGCGCCGTGGGCGGGACGGGCCGTCCGAGCGGATGGTGCCCGAAGCGATGGCCGGCGGCCTCGAGTGCCGCCCGGATGTCGGGATGCTCGGCGAGCACGATCGTCGGCCTGCCCGCACCCTCCAGCCGCAGCCGATCCCACACGACGAACGTCCCCGGCTGTTTGGGCGCCACCTCGAGCGCGACCAGCCGGAACAGCGGATCGCGGGCGGCGGTCTCGAGACGATCGCGTGCGACCACCCGCAGCATCCGCTCCCACATCGGGAAGCCGTTGCCGACGGCGAGGACCTTGAACTTGTTGTAGGCGTTCCAGAAGAGTTTTTCCTGCAGCACCTTGATGACCTGCATGACCGGCTTGGGATCGGTCGTGGCCTCGCGCCACGTCTCCCGCACGAGGGCGAGCGTGGCCGGAGGGGGGCCGGCGCCCGGCAGATTGAGATCGGTGCCCAGATCGGCGAGTGCCTGCCCCTGTTCGGGTGCGGCGACGTGCGACAGCTCGAATGTGACTCCCTCGGTGTCGCCGGGGTGCACATCGGCGACGCGGCCGACGATGACCAGGTCGGCGTCGATCGGACTGGTCCACGCGATCGCCACGGGGCGGTTGTTGCCGGGATGCACGAAGACCGAACGGGCCGGCAGTTTCGTCCAGAGACTCAAGGGCTCGGCGGCCGAGTTCACGAACACCGAGGGCTCGGACCCGAGGCTCCACGACTTCACCTCGGACCGGCCGGCGTTCGCGTCGCGCTTCTCCGTCAGAAAGACGGGGGGCGATTTGCCCTCGAGGAAGCTCCACCGGGCCTCGTGGGCGTCGAACCAGGGGTTGCCCTTGTGGAGATCCGCGACGAGATCGGTGATGCGCCAGGTGCGCTCGTCGCCGGTCGTTTCGCGGATCGTCCACTCGACGAGCGTGCTGTCGGCGCCGTGGCTCTTGTTGGGCGCGACGGTCAAGAGCAGCACTTCACCGCGTCGCACCGTGACCGCGTGCTCGAAGGGCACCGAGCCGCCCTCCGGGACCTTCGACTCGCCGAGCAAGCGTTTCGCCGCGGCCCATCCGGCAGCGATCTGCCGCTTGCCCGCATCGAGCGTTGCCTGGCGCCGCTGCCGTTCGGCCTCGGTCCGGACCACGTTCTCATACCATTTCTTCGCACGCGGCAGGTCTTCAGCGGGAGACACCGACGTCCCGCCGAGCGCCCGCCAGAGCGCAGTGACGTACGGGACGCTGAGCTGGTCCTCCGCGGCGACCGCGACGAGGGCATCCGCGCCACCGCGCGCCAGCCGCTCACGGTGGCGGAGCGTCGCGGTGAGATGCTTTTCGAGCGGGGGCTCGCCGGCACCGCCGGCAGAGCGCGCGTGGAACGCCCGCAGCGCCTTCTCGGCCTCGGCCGCCCACTCCGGGCGGTCGGGCGACGAGGAAAAGCGGAAGCCGGTCGGCAGGAGCACCGCCCGGGCGGCCACGTCGCGGGCCGCCTGGAGATACCGCTCGACAAGGACGGGCGTCACGGGCATCGCCTCGCCGACGTTCGCGAAACCCTCGCCCCCGACGGCATCGGGTGGAAACTCCCGGGCCTGCGTCGGCCGGAAGTCGATGCCCGTGAGGTCGCGCACCGCGTTGTCGTATTCGGTATTGGTCAGCCGCCGGAGCGTCACCGGCCCGGGGTCCCCTGCCCGTTCGGCCGCCTCGGCATCGAGCGCCGACAGGAACCACGACACCATCTGCTCGCGCTCGGCCTCGGTCGGCTGCGGCGACTCGCGCGGGGGCATGTCGCCGGTGCGGACCCGCTCGACAACGTGCTCGAGCACCGCCGGCTCGGCGAGAAACGCGTCCGCCGTGGCGTAGCGCGTGAGGACCAGCTCGTTGTCCTTCGGCACCTCGCCGTGGCACGCGCCGCAGGTGCGGGTGATGAGCGGCATGATGCGTTCGCCGTACGCCTTCGCCAGCTCGGCATCATCCGCGGCGAGCGAGCGCGGCGCGGCACGGCAGGCCAGCGGCACGATCCAGAGCCACGCCGTTCGCATCCGCGACGCTCCACGCTGGGCCGGGTCGAGATTTCCGCACCACAGCCAAGAGAATACCGCACCGGCGCCGAACTGTCGACAGTTTTTTGGCCCGGAACAAGCTGTGTTGTGGCGTGCAACAAGGCCTTGGAGCCGTCTTGGCCGGCCTGAGCCTGTCGTGCAGCCCGTGACGCAGACCGTCAGGTTTCGAACGCCAGCAGGCGATGAAACCCCGTGGCATCGCGAAACAGTTCCGTCGGTCCGGCGAGCCCGGCGTCACGAGCCAGCGCCGTGAGGGACTCGACGGTCTCGGGTGTATCGCGCTGCGTCACGTGCTCGACGGCACCGGCCAGGGCGTCCCGCGCCATGGCCGTCCATGACTGCCGCATCATGCTCGTGTAGCCGGCGAGGAATTCGTCGCGTGACTCGCCGTTCCGCCTGAAGATGTCGCCGTAGAGCAGCGAACCGTGCGGAGACAGTTTCGCATGGGCATGGCGGAGCAGTTCGCTCTTCTCCCGTGCCGGGAGGTGGTGAATCGTGTAACTCGCGAGAATGATGTCGAAGGTCCGTGGCCCCTGCGCGGCGCCTTCCCGCAGAAACGCCAGCATGTCGCCCACGAGGAGCCGCGTCTCGAATCTCGCCCCCACCAGTTCGCGGCGAGCCTGGGCGATCGTTGCCTCGGACGCATCGACGCCCGAGTAGGCGTAGAGCCCGCTCTCGTCGAACGTCCTCTTGATGAAGCCCGCGTCGCCGCAGCCCAGATCGAGGAGCGTGAAGGGCCCCGGATAGCGTGCGAGGGCCCACGCTCGCACGGGGTGAAAGATCTCTCGGTGTGCCATCCAGTTCGCGTCGATGATGGACCGGTACAGGTGCCATTGGCCGAACCACCTGGACGCTTCCGCATGGTCGTGGGCGGGCTCCTCTCCGGTCGTTTCGGGCGTGCTCATGACCGATAGGTTGCCCGGCGAGGACGCTTCTGGCTAGCAGGTAGCGGTTACTCATGCCCATGCGGATGGGCATGGTCGTGAACATGCCGCCGGTGCGTCGGCCTGGGCTGGTGCGGGATCGGCAGCCCGAGGAGGTCGCCGTTCGCGGTGAAGCCGTCCCCGCCACGATCGACGAAAATCGGATTGGCCACGGCCACCGGTCGTGAACCGGCATGCTCGGGCCCCATCACCGGCCCGAGGCTCGATTCCTCACCGATCGCGGCGACGACGAGGTGGGCATCGCGGTCCACCCGCACCTCACACATGTGCGCGAAGCGCAGAGGATCTCTCGAGAAGAGTTCCGGCCGTGAGCGTCGCGTCATGTCGAGCGTCGGCTCGGCGCGGCCGTTCACGAAGACCTGCACGCGGTCCACGTCGAGCCAGTTGGGGCACTGGACGCGGATCGCCAGGGCGACCACGCCGTCGTCGTCCGCCACTGCGTCGCCGGGACCGGCCTCCGTGGCACGCCCGGCTGCCTGCACGGTCACGCGTGCCTCGAGGAAGGGTCCGTTGCTCATGACGATGCGACCCGACTCGGTGGCCTTCACCACGTCCGACACCGATACCTTGGCCGGGTCATCGGTCGGGCTTGCGATCCAGTTCCGCAACCAGCCCGAGCCGTGGAAGGTGTAGTGCGCGTCGGTGTTGACGACGCCGGGTACGCGGTAGCCCAGGTTCAGCATCTGCAGCCACACGAACATCGTGCTCGTCTTCTTGCGTGGATCGTCCCGCAGCCCGGGCGGCGGGTCGGCACCTGGTCGTGGGGCGAGAAACACCTCGTGCGGCGGGTGCACCTCGATCACGTCCACGAATCCGAACATGCCCTCGAAACCCGCGTCGGCCGTGCCATCCGTGTCGCGATCTCCGAGCACCTGCACGAGGTGCGGATGGTTCATCTGCACGACCTTGTCGCTGCCGCCGTCCCAGAGGGCGAGCCGCTCGATCTGTGCCAGCGGGTCGTCGTCGCGCACGGCCGGTCCGCCGCCGTCCTGCGTGTGCCGTCTCTCGACGAGGGGAAACGCATTCTGGTGATTGACCGGCAGGAGCGATCCGGTGAGCTCCATTCCCGTGCACGTCGCCATGAGATGTCCGGCGCGCAGCCGCTCGAGGTGGGGTGCGTACGACGAAATCCGGTTGTGCTCGGTGCAGGGCGCGAACTCGATGTGTTCAGAGAGCAGGTTTTGGACGCGGCCGAACTGGCTCGTGGTGTTGTCGCCGGACTCGGTCGCATGGCTGTGGAAATCGCTGCTGATCCATCCGCTCGTGTCGACCGACCGGCGGAGCACGGCCTCGAGCGGCACCTCGCGGCCGCGCTCCACGGAGAGCGTCGTGAAGACGGCGTCGTATTCGGGGCCGAGGCTCACGATGACGTCATAGTCGCCTGGCGGCACCTCCTGCCGAAACGCACCGTCGTGGCTGTACACGAGGTTTTTCACCGCGGTGTGTCCGCTGTCGGGACCAAAGTCAGGGTCGGCGGGTGGCGACGGCGCGTTGGCGGCAGCCCGGGCCCGGAACTGAACCTTGCAGGGGATCGGCCCGCCGGACTCGGAGGTGATTCGACCGACGACGAAGCCGGGCTCCGGGAGCGACACGGTGACATCCAGCCGCTCGCTCCGGACCGGATCGAACGTCACCTGCGACGTGCCGCGCCCCGCGGTCTTGGCCACGGCGCGCCACGTGTTGCCCGTCGCTGGCAGGTCTGTCTCCAGCCTGCCATCGGCGCCCGTGCGCCCATCGCCATGCGTCGCGTCGCCGTTGAAGATCGTGACCAGTGCGTTCGCGACCGGGCCACGCGCGTCGCTGACGAGGATCGACGCCGGCACGAGGGTGAGGCCTTTGAGCCGCGTCGCAATCGCACACGCGGCAAGGAGGTGGCGAGCGGGAAACACCCTGCGCACCAGTTCCACCGAGCCACCCGGCGGGACCGTCACCTGCGGGCTTCCTTCCAGCGCATACCGGACCGGATCCCGCGACGCTCGCGCGGCCGCGTCGCCATCCTTGCCGGGTACGAGTGCCGCCTTGTCCGGAACGATACCGTACGCCTGCCCAAACCACTCGTCGTTCCACCACACGAGATCAGTAGCCGGATCCATTCCGGAGGTGAACGTGCGGTCGGCCCGAATGCGATCGCTCGGCTCGATCGCGAGTTCCTCCGCATGCGGATTGGCGAAGGTCGTGGTCACGGTGACGAAGTCCTCGCCGTCCGCGAGCGTATAGACGACATCGACGCGGGGCTTCCCGGGAGCGGGACGAGAGGCCACGCGGAAGGTCACCTGTCGGCCCCGGACCGAGAGGGTCCGCATGCCGTCGGTCACCGTGTTGAGCGTGGGGCCGACGGGCTCCTCCACCGCCGTGCCGATGAACTCGAATGCCGCGGCCCCGTCCGCCGGATAGAAGGCGCTCAGCTGGTCATTGGGCGCCGTCACCTCCGTGAGATCGATGATGCAGCCCCCGACGTTCTTCACGGTCATATTCGCATGACGTGTGGGACCGGGTGCCGCGATCACGGCGACGATCCTGTCGTTTCGCAGCAGATGGTCGCCCAGAATCCAGTCCGCCTCCTTGCCTGCGGGCGGCCCGGCCGTGCCCGTTGCGGTGACGACGGCGGGGGTGATCGTGACGATCTCGGCTGCCTGGGGCGGCACGCCGCCCCCCCAGAGGGCCGTCGCCATCACGCAAGCGAAGAGCGACGACTTGATCGAAGACCGAAGCATGAAGTTCCTCACGAAAGTGACACGCGATCTCCGTGTCCGTGGACAGTGTCGCCACCGCATGGCGAGGCGTGGGAGGATAGCACACTCCGTCGCCACAACCCGCGCAGGGTACGTCACTCGAACCGTGTCGCCCAACCATCGGGGCGAACGGCCTCCTCGGGATCGTCGTGCTGACACTCCGGCACGATGGTCCGGGTTGGGACCTGATCGACTCGCGTGACGGCAGTACGCTGCCGATAGTGAGTCGTACGATGCCAGGCGACGTGTATCTGCCCGGGACAGCCCCTGAAGATCGCGAGGGTCAAGGGCAAACGCCGCGAGGTCCGCCGAGCGCTCGCGCAGCGATCCAAGGAGCTGCTTGCCGGCTGCAGGCGCGGCGAGCCCGTAGGAGAAGCCTGCCCGCTCGCCCTCGCCTTGTCGCCCGGGCGGCCGGTATCCCGCTGAGCCACGCACTCACTGTTTCGGCCACTTCAGATGCTTGTGCAGGAACTCGTACGTCTGCACCCCGTTGATCGTATGGGGGCCGTTGAAGAACTCGATCTCGGTCTTGTCAGCCAGCCCGAGGCGGGCGTAGTGCCGCCGGACCTTCGCGTATTCCCACGCGACCCACTCGTCCGGCGCCACGCCGTCGCCATGGCCACGCTCGACCATGAACGGCCGTGGGGTCATCAGGTTCGAAAGCTCGGCGTAGTTCGCGGTGTGCCCCATGTTCCACTCGAAAATCTCGTACTCGCCGGTGAAGACGTAGCTGTAGCCGTCGTACACCGTGGTGTTTTTCAGAACCCACTCGTTGAAGTCGGCGGAGCAGATCGAGAGGCAGTAGTCCTTCACGAACGGCGGCACCCGCACCGCGGTCTTGCCCCCGTACGAAAGCCCGTAGAAGGCGATCCGCTCCGGATCGACTGCCGGGAGCCCCTTCAGGAATTCGAGCGTCCGCTCGTGCTGAGGGATGATGTAGCTGAAGAGGCTGCGCTTCAGCGGGTTGCTCTTACGCTGCAGCGTTCGGAAGCGATCCTGACCACGGTAGGGGTTCTGCGGCGCGTAGGTGATGAAGCCGCGATTCGCCAGTTCGTGCGCGAAGGCCGCGTAATACCCGAACCCCTTCCCGTCCCTCGTGAGGGTGTCCATCGGCACGCCCTCGAGGCCGTGCTGACAGACCACCACCGGCCGCTTCTCGCCCGGCCGCACATCCTTGGGGAGGAGCAGGATTCCGCCCGCAATCACGTCGGGATAGACGTCGAGGACGACCTCGTAGGCGGTGTACCCCGGTTCGTCGAGCACCTCGCGGGTCCGCGGGTTCAGCGGCATCGTGGGCGGCGGCAGCCGGCCGATCAGCTCGTCGTAGACCATCTGCCGGTATGGCTCGACCGTTTTCTCCCAGTCGTCCAGGGATGCGCGGCTTGCCTTGCTCCACAGTTCGTCCCGCACACGGGCGCTTCGGCGCAGGAGTCGCTGGGTAAAGTCCACCAGTTCCCGCATCTGCCGCTCGAGCCTGACGTCGGGGTCGAACCCCTGGAGCATCGCCTGCGGGGGTGCAGGAGCGATCGCACCTCCGTGTGTCGGCGCCGCGGAAAGCTGCGCGAAGAAGGCATGGGTCGCCTCCTCGGATCCGCACCCGGCCTCGTCATCGACGGGCACCACGACCACGAGCCTGTCGGCGGCCTGCAGACTTTGGAAATGGTGCCTGGCGCGTTCGGCCTCGGCCTGCACGTCGGCCACAGCAGGCGAGACAATCCGTCCCGGTGCGGCTCCGCCCGACCGGCCTGCCAAGGGAGCTGGAGGCCCCTCCACCTCCGGAGCACGTCCCGCCTCGATCACCAGGCCGCGGGGCGCCACGAGGCTCGCGAGGTCGCTGTCGCCAAACTCCGTCAGCAGCGCCCACACGTTGCGATAGATCGGTTCCTGCCACACGTCGTCGCGCGGACCGAAGTAGCCGCCCACCCACGTGGCGTCGATCCGTGGGTCCACCGCCGCGGCATACTGGGCCAACAAGCCCCCCTCGCCGATGCCCGCGACACCGATCGGCAGCGCCACCTGTTCCGACTCGTTGAGCCGAGTGCACTCATCGACGGCCGCGAGGATCTTCTGCACCTCGTAGCCGATCACATGCCGGCCCATCTCGAAGGCCTGCCGGTAGATGAATTCACGATGCGGCTGGTTGGTGAACCGCACGTCGGGGTGACCGGAAAAGGTCTGCGCCCGGTCTAATATCAGTGGGACCAGAACCTGGCAGCCGTTCTCGGCGAGTCGGCGGCCAAGTTGCTGCTCGGCCGGCACTCCCTCCATGAGCCCGCTGAACTGTTCCGGAGTCCAGTCGGCGTCGGGCACGGCGACCACGCGAGCCACCGGCCGACCAACCGGCTCGAGGAGCAGCCCCTCGGCGGTCACCCCATCGAGCACCGACCAGCGCACGGATCGAGCGGTGAAGAGCGGCGACCGCCCGACAAGTTCGTCTCGCTCCGTGGTGGCCAGCAGTTCCACGCCCTGCGCGGGCACGCGCCTGTCCACGACGCCGAGGATCACGCGCAGCCGCTCGCGATTCGCGGCCACGCTCTGTTCGTATGCGGCCGGATTCGAGTAGTCGCGTGTCCAGCGTGCCGCCCGGCTCTCGTTCGCCTCCGCGATGGCGCGCAGGGCGAACCGGTCGATCCCGTCGACCATCGCCTCGTCGAGCGGCGGAGCCAGGTCCCACGGCTTCGTGCCTGGCAAGGGATCGGCGGCCAGTCCAGGAACGGCGACCATGCAGACCGCCACCACGGCCCGCGCGAACGAAAGCGCGATGACTTTGCAGGTTGACGAGGTCATACGAGGGCCCTCAGGACCGTGCGGCAGACTCTCGGAGTATCTTAAAGCGTATCGTGCGCGGGGCAGCGACGGCGTGGCACAACAAGGCCGGTAGGCGAAGGGGGTCGGCGAACGCTCGAGGAGCCTTGGGCCGCGGCGGCCCACGCGACGAGACTTTTGCCGCCCCCGAGCCCGCGACAAACCTGCCTCGATGATGCTCGCGCAGCTGACTTCAATGCGCAACTGACCGGTTTGCTTTGTCCCTACGCCCCACCCAGACTCCACGATCCAACCATGCATCGATCTGCCCGGCTCCTCGCCGCGTCGTTCCTGCTCGCTCTCCTCTCCGGCGGAGTCTCGGCGGAAGGAAAGCCGCTCAAGGTGTTCGTCCTCGCCGGACAGTCGAACATGGAGGGGCACGCGCGGGTCGAGACCTTCGACTACATCGGCGACGATCCCGCCACCGCCCCGCTCCTCGCGATCATGCGCGGTGCGGATGGCCGTCCCACGGTGTGTGACCACACGTGGATTTCGTACCTCACCGGCATCGGCGGAAACGACGGCGAAGGGGTGGGCAGACTCACGGCGGGATACGGCGCGCGGAGCAACCCGCAGGAGGACGGCGGCAGGATCGGGCCCGAGTTCACGTTCGGGCTGACGATGGATGCCGCCCTGGCGGAGCCGGTGCTCATCATCAAGACGGCGTGGGGTGGCAAGAGCCTGCACACCGACTTCAGGCCGCCGAGTGCGGGCCCGTACGAGCTCAATGATTTCCAGAAGAAGCTCTACTACGGCCCGCCCGGCCACGGAGTGCCCCAGGACATGGAGACGTGGCTCGCCGAGAAGAAGCGGGACACGGGCCACTCGTACAGGCTCATGGTGGAGCACGTGCGGCGGGTGCTCGCCGACCCGCGGCGGGTCGTTCCGACCTACGACCCCGCGCAGGGCTACGAGATCGCGGGCTTCGTATGGCTGCAGGGCTTCAACGACATGGTGGACGGGCACACCTACCCCGACCGTGGCAGGCCCGGTCGATTCGACGATTACGCCGAACACCTCGCGCACCTCATTCGCGACGTCCGGCGCGACCTTGGTGCTCCGCAGATGCCGTTCGTCATCGGAGTGATGGGCGTGGGCGGCGTCGACGCGGAGACCGACACGCAGGAGTTTCGGAGGGCGATGCGCGCACCGGCGGCACTGCCGGAGTTCCAGGGCACGGTCTCCGCAGTCGAGACCGCCCCGTTCTGGGCCGAGGAGCTCGCGGCGATCGACAGGAAGCATGACCGGGTGCGGCAGATGGGCTACTTCCTCGACACGAAGCACAAGGACCACGCCAACGCCGATGGCTCCATGACCGACGCCCAGAAGCGAGACTTCCTGCGGACGTTCGAGGCCGAGCTGATCTCTCCGGCCGAGGTCGCCCTCTGGAAGCGAGGTGCCTCCAACGCCGGCTACCACTATCTGGGATGCGCGAAGACGTTCGCGCTCATGGGAAAGGCCTTCGCGGAGTCGATGCTCGCGATGATGAACCCCAACTGATCCCCTCCCCTCGCGTGGAAACGCACTGCGTTTCACCCATGCCCATGCTCCGCCTTCCGCTCCTTCGCGTCGTCTGCACGGCAGTGACTCTCGTCATGCCGCTGGCTGTCGCTGCCGACGACCCCTCGAAGATTCCGGATTTCACGAAGGGCGACGCCATTCCGGCCAAGTCGCCCCACGACTGGAACCTCGGCCCGACCGGACTCCGCGGGTGGATGTACTGCGACCGGCTCGTGACGACCGACGCGCGGCAGATCTCCATCACGTCCGTCGACGCGGGGTCGCCGGCGGACGGCGTGCTCGCGATGGGGGACGTCCTGCTCGGGACCGCCGGCAAACCGTTCTCCTCCGATCCGCGGATGGAACTGGGGCGAGCCATCACGGCTGCAGAGACGGAGGCTGGCGGTGGCAGGCTCGTGCTCACGCGCTGGCGCGACGGTGTTGCGGAGGAGGTCGTCCTGAAGCTGGCCGTGCTCGGCACGTTCAGCCCGACCGCCCCCTTCGACTGTGCCAAGTCAGGACGCGTTCTCGAGCGCGGACTCGCGGCGCTCGCGGCACGCATGGCCGCACCGGACTCCATCGAGAAGACCGACGGTATCCCTCGCGCGCTCAACGCATTGGCGCTCCTGGCCGGGGGCGACGCGGCACACCTGCCCCTCGTCGCCCGCGAGGCCCGCTGGGCGGCCGATTTCTCCACGACGGGGTTCAGCACCTGGTACTACGGCTACGTGATGATGCTGCTCTCGGACTACGCGACGGCGACCGGCGACGAGTCGGTGCTCCCCGGCCTGCGTCGCCTGGCGCTCGAGGCGTCGCGGGGCCAGAGTGGCATTGGATCCTGGGGACACAAGTTCGCCCTGCCCGACGGCCGGCTGGGCGGCTACGGCATGATGAACGCGCCCGGCCTGCCGCTGACGATCGGCCTGGTCATGGCCCGCGACTGCGGCGTGCGGGACCCGGAGGTGGCGCAGGCCATCGACCGCAGCGCACGGCTCATTCGGTTCTATGTCGGCAAGGGTGCCGTGCCCTACGGCGACCATCCGGCGTGGACGGAGACCCACGAGGACAACGGCAAGTGCGGGATGGCCGCGATCCTTTTCCAGCGACTCGGCGAGACGAACGCCGCGGACTACTTCACCCGCATGGCACTGGCGTCGCACGGCAACGAACGCGACTGCGGCCACACCGGCAACTTCTTCAACATGACGTGGTCGCTTCCCGCGATCGCCCAGGCGGGGCCGCAGGCCACGGGCGCCTGGATGGAGGAGTTCGGCGGCTGGTACCACGACCTCGCGCGGCACTGGACCGGCCGATTTCCGCACCAGGGTCCGCCCGAACCCCGGAACGACAGTTACGCCGACTGGGACTGCACGGGAGCCTACCTGCTGGGGTACGCGTTGCCACTCAGGAAGATCATGCTCACGGGGAGGCAGGCCGGCGTCGCGCCCGTGCTCACCGCCACCGTCGCACGGAGCATCGTGGCGGACGGCCGCGGATGGACGAACAAGGATCGCACGACGGCATACTCCGGTTTGTCGGACGCGGAACTGGTCGAGCGGCTCGGGTCGTGGTCGCCGATCGTGCGGGAACGGGCCGCTGCCGCGATCGCGGCGCGAAAGCCCGCGCCTCTGAATACCGTCATCGAGTTGCTCGACTCCCCGTCGGTCGACGAACGTATCGGTGCCTGCCATGCACTCGAAAAGCTTCGGGGCGCGGCCGCTCCCGCCGTGCCGCGGCTGCGTCGGCTGCTCCAGGATCCGGATCTCTGGCTGCGGGTGAAGGCCGCCGATGCGCTCGCGGCCAGTGGCAGGGAGGGCCTCCAGGCGTTGCCCGAGCTTCTGGCGAGGATCGCCGCCCCCCCTGCCGCCGACGACCCCCGGGCCATGGAGCAGCGGTATGTCTGCAGCGCGGTCTTCGGGAGGATGCTTGCCGACGCCAAGACCCTCGAGGGTGTGGATCGCGACGAGCTTCGCGCCGCCATCGTCGAGGGACTCCGTAATCAGGATGGCCATGCCCGGAGCATCGTGAGCGGCATCTACACACGGCTCACGTACGACGAGATCGAGCCGCTGCTCCCGGCAATCCGCGAGGCCGTCGAGATCCCCGCACCCAGCGGTGAGATGTTCGCCGACGGCGTG
>JBJTBO010000173.1:0-3867 GCA_046091445.1 Planctomycetaceae bacterium
AGACCGCACTCCTCGGCGCCGTGCCAGCCCCTCGATGGCTCATGGTGTCGTCTCGGAAGCGGTCGCCGGCGTTGTCGCGAACTCGAGATAGACGTCCTCGAGCGTGCCTCGCTCGCGCTCGAGATGACGGAGCGACAGGCCGCGGTCGCGCGCCTCGGCGACGAAGGCGTCGATCGCATCGTCTGCGGCGATGACTTCCGTATCGCGTGGATGAAACCGCTGCCGGCCGTCGCGGTCGGGTGGATCGAGCCGGCCGGTGCTCCACGTCGCCGCAGCGACCGGTGGAGAAGCGAATTCCACGAGCCACGTGCCCTTCCAAGCGGCGAGTTCGGCCACGCGCCCCGCCCGCACCACCCTGCCCTGACGCAGGAGCGCCACCCGGTCGCACAGCTGCTCGACCTCGCCGAGGAGGTGGCTGTTGATGAAGATCGTGACGCCGCGTGCCCGCTCGGCGAGGAGCAGGTCGCGGATCTGCTTGCGTCCCACGGGATCGACGCCGTCGGTCGGCTCGTCGAGGAAGAGCACGTCGGGGCGGTGCAGCAGGGCCTGGGCCAGACCGAGCCGCTGCTTCATGCCCTTGGAATAGCCTCGCACACGGACGCCGCGGGCGCGTCCCAGGCCCAGCGTGTCGATCAGGTCGTTCGCCCGCTGCCGTCGCGCCGCCCTGGGCAGCCCCTGCAGGCCGCCATAGACGTCGAGGAGCGTCGGGGCGGTGTGATACTCGGGCAGCCGATGGTCCTCGGGCAGGTAGCCGACCGCGCGGCGTGCCGCCGGAGTGCCGGCGGGACAGCCGAGCAGCGTGGCCTCGCCCGTCGTGGGCGCGACCATGCCGAGAAGAATCTTGACGAGCGTCGTCTTGCCAGCGCCGTTTTGGCCGTGCAGCCCGAAAATCTCGCCACGGCGCACCTAGAGGGGCCCCTCGTCGAGGGCCTGGACGCGGCCGTACCGCTTCCCGAGGCCGTTCACCGCCACGACATCCGCCGCCACCACCGTCACGTCACCGGCTCCCGCGCGCCCCTTGATCAAGGATCAGCCCGGCATCGTCGCTTTCCGGCACCTTCGCTGTCGCCCCGTCATACCCGGCGGAGCCATGACATGCCATGACACGCCATGATGCGTTCCGACATGCCCCCCGGGGCGGCGGCGGCGCCTCCGCTCAGGATTTTTTGGTCCAACCGACGCCGGCCTGCGTAGGATTCGATAGACACAGGCAATCGACAGCCGTCCTCCATACGTGAACGCACCCATGCACGGCATCCAGGCCCTGACGGGCGCAACGACCGCTCGGCTGCTCTCCTGCGTCGCTTTTGTCGCGTTGCAGGCTGTCGCCGTCGCGCGCTGCGATGCCTGCGCCACGCCCTTCTCAACCCGTGCTGACGCCTGCGGTGCTTGCGTCGGGGACGTGGCCGACCGAGCACCTGTGACGTGTCCGGCCTGCGTCGCTGCGGCATCCTGCGGTCCGCATGCCACCGAAGACCAGCCGTCGCCGTGTCGGTGCCAGTGGGAGCCGCGTGACGACGCCCCCTTGGCCTCGCCGCACGGTCCAGCGGTCGATCTCCTCGGCCCTGCTTCGACGCCATGGCTCGCCCACGACGCGGGCCATGGTGATCGTGATGCGTTTCGCATCGACGCGCCCGACGTGCCACGGCGGCCGGTGCGCATCCTCCTCGGGGTGTGGCGGAACTGAATCGGCGTCGGCCGATCACGGTTTCGTTCATTCCACACCCTTTCAGGAGTTGATCCATGAAGATCGCCTTGTCCCTGGCCGTGCTGTGCGCGGCCCTCGTCGGCTCGACCTTCCTCGGGGCGGGTTCGACGGGAACCTCGGGCGCGTGTGCGGCCGAGGGCTGCTGTGGCTGCTGTGACACCGGCTCGTGCGGCTGCGAGGGGGCGTGCACCTGCGCGTGCTGTGCCGACTCGTGCGGCCCGACGTGCTGTGCGGCGTGCGGCGACTGCTGCGCGACGTGAGCCCGATTGTCTGACGTGAAGGCGGCGCCGGGGGACCACGCGTCCCCCGGCGTCCGTCGTTTCCGGTCTTCGCCTTGCGAGCGACGCGGCCCGCGGCGGTATCCTGACGCCGCTACCCCTGGGAGTGAGTCCGGTCATGTTACGAGCTCGCTGCGTCGTGCATGCACTCGTGGGTTGGCTCGCCACGCTCACCGCGTCGATGGCCACGGCCGCCGACCCGCGACCGCCCAACTTCATCGTGATCCTCGCCGACGACCTGGGCATCGGTGACGTGTCGGCCTACCGGCAGGCCGACGTGCGCACCCCCGGCATCGACCGCCTCGCCGCCGAAGGCATGCGCTTCACCTCGATGCGGTCCAACTGCACGGTCTGCTCTCCATCCCGAGCCGCCATCCTCACGGGCCGATATCCCGACCGGGTCGGCGTGCCGGGGGTCATTCGCTCGTCATCCGAAAACTCATGGGGCCACCTCGATCCGGCCGTGCCGACGCTCGCCGACGAACTGCGGGAGGCGGGCTACCACACCGCGATCATCGGCAAGTGGCACCTCGGCCTCGCGTCCCCCAACACGCCCAACGAGCGCGGCTTCGACGAGTTTCGCGGGTTTCTCGGCGACATGATGGATAGTTACACGACGCACCGTCGCCACGGCGACAACCTCATGCGTCACAACGGCGACACGATCGACCCGCCCGGTCACGCCACCGATCTCTTCACGGAGTGGGCGATCGAGTATCTCCGGGAGCGGGCCGCCGCGCCGGATCGGCCGTTCTTCCTCTACCTCGCCTACAACGCACCACACTTCCCGATCG
Source organism: Planctomycetaceae bacterium (assembly GCA_046091445.1). Classification (GTDB taxonomy): domain Bacteria; phylum Planctomycetota; class Planctomycetia; order Pirellulales; family UBA1268; genus QWPN01. The sequence continues at coordinate 2,781 of JBJTBO010000173.1, forward strand.
AGCCGCCGGACGCGTGGCTCGATCGCGTACGGGCGCGACTGCACGATCTCTAGGAAAAGCGGGCACGCAGCGTCGCCTTCGTCGAGCACTTCGACGACGGTGTCGGCCGCGTGCTCGACGCACTCGCCGAGGAGGGCCTCGACCGGACGACCCTCGTCGCCTTCACGTCCGACAACGGCGGATCGTTGCCGCACGCACAGAACAACGATCCCTGGCGCGGGGGCAAGCAGGATCACTACGACGGTGGCCTGCGGGTGCCGTTTCTCGTCCGCTTTCCCGGCACCGTCGCGCCCGGATCGACGTGCGATCACGCCGGACTGTCGTTCGACCTCGTGCCCACCATGCTCGCACTCGCGGGCCGTGCGTGTCCGGCGGACCTCGACGCCGTGAGTCTGCTGCCCGCCCTGCACGGGCAGGCGGTGCCGGGGCAAGACACGCGGGAACTGTACGTCACGCGACGCGAGGGGGGGCCTGCGTACGGTGGCAAGAGCTACGAGGCGCTCATCCGCGGTCGGTGGAAGCTGATGCAGAACAACCCGTACGGGCCGCTCGAACTCTACGATCTCGCGGCCGATCCGCACGAGCGGACGAACCTTGCGAAGAGCCGCACGGATATCGTGCAACAGCTCTCCGTCGCACTGCAGCGACACATCCAGCGCGGCGGACGCACGCCGTGGCAGCCCCCTCAAGCGCCATCCGGGAACGGCGAGTCACACGACTGATTCGCAGCTGCGAGTTCCTTTTTTCGTAACGCACGGGTCCGGTCGCACGAACCGGCGTTGGGAGATGCCTGGTCGTCGTTTGCCGGAAAGACCACATGCGCACGCCTAGAGGCATACAGCACACGAGCCGGCGCGATGGCATCGCCCCGATCACGGCATACGCCGCGCACAGGGCCGCGGCTGCTCGACGCGGACCCGAGCCACCGCAAAACAGTACCAAAGCCGAGGTCAGTAGACCCCGAGCGTCGCGAGCAGGGCGTCGACCCGCTCGCCGACGGCGGCGAAGGCGGCGTGCTGGGCCGCGGTGTGGGGCTGCCGCGAGGCTCCCATGCGGAAGCCGCGTCGGGCCACGCCCGCGCGGAACC
>JBJTBO010000174.1:0-4272 GCA_046091445.1 Planctomycetaceae bacterium
CCGAGCCTCCCCGCCACCGCCGGCGACGGCTCCCGCGAGGGCGCCCTCCACCGGGGCCTCGTCACGAGCCGTCTCTTCCGCGGGCTGCCGCCCGCCCCCGCCCCGACTACGAGTGCCCCGGAGCCGACGCCGTGAACCCACACGCCTGGACCGCTCCGCTCTCCCGGCGTCGCGTGCTGCGCGGGGCCGGCGTGTCGCTCGCCCTCCCGTGGCTCGAGGCCCTGAGCGCACGGGCGTCGGTCGGCGCCGCCGGCCCGCCCATGCGGGCGATCTTCATCTCCAACAACCTCGGCGTGCTGCCGAAGCCCTTCTTCCCCGAGGGCACCGGCGCCGACTACACACCGTCGCCGCTGTTGGAGCGGCTGACGGCGCATCGTGCCGATCTCACGGTGGTGAGCGGCCTCTCCCATCCGAACGTGCGCGGCGGTCACTCGACCGAAAACTGCTTCCTCACCGCCGCCCGCAACCCCACCGCGAGCGGCTTCCGCAACACGATCTCGCTCGACCAGTTCGCCGCCGAGCGCATCGGGCACCTGACGCGGTTCGACACTCTCAACCTCGGTGTCAACATCGACCGGCGCAACCGCAGCCTCGCCTGGACACGCGACGGCAGCCTGATTCCGGCGGAGGACAGGCCGAGCCGACTGTTCGAAAGGCTGTTCGTCGAGGGCACCGCGGCCGAGGTGGCGGCGCGGCGGCGACGGCTCCGCGAGCGGGAGAGCATCCTCGACGCGCTCGCCGCCGACGCCCGTCGCCTCGAGGCCCGCGTGTCGGCGGCCGACCGCAGGAGGCTCGAGCAGTACCTCACGTCCGTTCGCGAACTGGAGGACCGGCTCCAGGTGGCCGGCGCGTGGGAGGCGCGGCCCAGGCCGGAGGCCCCCGCGGCCCGGCCCGCCGACGTCACCGATCGCGCCCGGCTCTTCGAGGGCTTCGAGGCGATGCTCGCGATGGCGCGGCTCGCGCTCGAGACCGACTCGACCCGTCTGGTCACGCTGATGGTCGACGCGTTCGCCACGCCCGCCTTCCGGCTCGCCGACGCGCGCACGACGACCGACGGCTACCACAACCTCTCGCACCACGGCCAGTCGGCCGAGAAGCTCGCGCAGCTCGAGCAGGCGGACCGCTGGCAGATGGACCTGCTTGGGGCGTTCCTCGCGGCGCTCGCCGACCGTCGCGAGGGAGACGGGCGGCTGCTCGACCGCACGATCGTGCTCTACGGCAGCAACCTCGGCGACGCCAACACGCACGACAACACGAACCTCCCGATCCTGCTCGCCGGCGGCGGGTTTCGCCATGGCAGCCACCTCGCCCATCCCCACGACGACAACCGGCCGCTCTCCAATCTCTTCGTGTCGATCCTCCGGCGACTCGGCATCGAGGCCGACGCCTTCGGGTCGAGCACGGGTCCGCTGGCGGGGCTCGGCCCGTGACGCGGCGTGTCGGCGGCGGCGTCGAGCGGGTACCTTGATCCGACTCGAGGAACCGCAGCCGATGGAACCGCGTCGCTCGCTCGGCTGGCCGATTCTGCTCGGCGTCGTGCTCATCGGCTCGATCATCGCGCTCGGCGTCGGCTGGGTGCTCGTCACCATCGCCGCCGCCCTCGGCTCGCGGAACGCCGCCTTCTCCTGGGCGATCCTCGGCGTCGGGATGGCGCTGCTCGTGCTCGTGCTCGTGGGCGTGATCGTCTACCTCGCCCTCACGGTGAAGGCGATCGCCCTCTCACAGCGGCAGAGCAACTTCATCGACAGCGTCACGCACGAGCTCAAGAGCCCGCTCGCGTCGCTCAAGCTCGCCCTGCAGACGCTCACGCGCCGCACCGTGGCCCCCAGCCAGCAGGCCGACTTCCACCGCTTCATGCTCGCGGACGTCGAGCGGCTCGACACGCTCATCGATCACCTGCTCGACGCGGCCAAGACGCTCCAGCGCCGCCCGGCGACCGCTCCCGACGTGACGGTCCTCGGGCCGGTGCTCGCCCGCGCGTGCGCGAGTGCCGTGCAGCGGTACGACGTCCCCGCCTCGTGCGTGCGGCTCGAGCCCGCGATCGAGCCGCTCGGCCCCGCGGCCGACGGCGCCCCGGCGGCAGATGCGCCCGCGCCGGGCGGGCTGCGCGTGCGCGGGCGGGAGGCCGACCTCGAGATCCTCTTCCGCAACCTCGTGGACAACGCGGTGAAGTACGCGCTCCCCGAGCCGCAGGTCGACGTCACCGCGCAGGCGACGCCGGCCGGCAGGGTGACCGTGCGGGTCGCCGACAACGGTCCGGGAATCCCCGTGGCCCAGCGCCGCACGATCTTCCGGAGATTCGTCCGGCTCGGCAGCGAGCTCGAGCGTTCGAGGCCGGGCACGGGCCTCGGCCTCTTCCTCGTGCACTCGCTCGTCCGCCAGCTGCGGGGGCGGGTCACGGTGCGCGGCCGGCAGCCGGCGGCCGGCACGATCTTCGAGGTCGAGCTGCCTGCGGTCCCGTGATCGGCACGACGCGGCGACGGTCTTTCGCGACGCGTCGAGCGTGTTCTAATCCTCCGCATGAACCCATCCTCCGTCCCCACGTCCGCGCCTCCCGACGTGGTCCCGATTCGGCGCGTGCTCGTGAGCGTCTTCGACAAGGCCGGGCTCGACCGGCTCGCCGCCGGCCTGCGGCAGGCCGGCGTGCGGGTGGTGAGCACGGGCGGCACCGCGACGGCGCTGGCCGCCTTCGGCCTCGACGTGGAGGACGTCGCCACCGTCACCGGGTTTCCGGAGGTGCTCGACGGCCGCGTGAAGACGCTCCATCCCGCGATCTTCGCCGGCATCCTCGCGCGGGGTGACCGCGCGGACGACCTGGAGGTGCTCGCCACGCACGGGATCGCGCGGTTCGACGCCGTGATCGTGAATCTCTATGCGTTCGAGGCCGTCATCACCACGCCCGGAAGCACGCCCGCCCAGGCGATCGAGCTGATCGACATCGGCGGCCCGAGCCTCGTGCGAGCCGCCGCCAAGAACCATGCGTTCGCCGCGGTGGTGACGAGCCCGGCGCAGTACGACGCGTTTCTCGCGTCGCTCGCGCACGGGGGCACGACGCTCGCCGAGCGACGGTTGTTGGCCGCCCGGGCCTTCGAGCACACCGCCCGGTACGACACCGTCGTCTCCCGGTGGATGGCGGGGCATGCGGGGCTCGTCGCCGAGACGGCGCAGGCCCCGGCGTCGGTGCACCCCGGCGCCGCCGACGGACCGCCGCTGCCGGCCCGCGTGGCGCTCGATCTCGAACGTCGCCTCGACCTGCGCTACGGCGAAAACCCGCACCAGCCCGCGGCACTCTTCGCGCCGGCGGGCGCCGCCCGCGGCCTCGCCGCGGCGCGGCAGCTCCACGGCAAGGAGCTCTCCTACAACAACCTGCTCGACCTCGATGCCGCGCTGCGGCTGGCGCTCCTGTGTGCCGATCCCGGCGCCGTCGTCGTCAAGCACACGAACCCCTGCGGGGCGGCCACCGCGGACACGGTCGCCGCGGCGCTCTCCGAAGCGCTCGCGGCCGACCCGACGAGTGCCTATGGCTCGATCCTCGCCGTCAACCGCACCTTCGACGGCGCGGCCGCCGCGGTGCTGCTCGCGCCGGGTCTGTTCGTCGAGGCGATCGCCGCTCCCGCCTTCACGGCCGATGCGATCGAGCTGCTCTCGACCCGGCCGACATGGAAGGGGAGCGTGCGGCTCGTCGAGGTGCCGCCCGGCGATCCCTGGTCTGCCACGGGCGGCCTCGAACTCAGGAGCATCGCCGGCGCGATCCTCGCCCAGCGGCCCGACGCGGCGCCGGATGATCGCTCGGCGTGGCGCGTCGTGACCACGGCCGCTCCGCCGCCGGATCTGACGCCGGCCATCGATTTCGCCTTCACGGTCGTCCGTCGGCTGACGAGCAACGCGATCTGCGTCTGCCGCGGGACGAGCCTCGTCGGCGCGGGCATCGGCCAGACCGCGCGTGTGGACGCGGTGCGGCAGGCCCTCGAGAAGGCGGGGGATCGGGCGCGCGGCGCCGTGCTCGCCTCCGACGCCTTCTTCCCCTTCGCCGATTCGATCGAGCCGATCGCCAGGGCGGGCATCGCCGCGATCGTGCAGCCCGGCGGCTCGAAGCGCGATGCCGAGGTGATCGCCGCGGCCGACGCCGCGGGCATCCCGATGATCCTCACGGCGCGGCGGCATTTCCGGCACTGACTTCACGCTGCCGGGCCATTCATGGCCCCGGCAGCGGGCGTGGGGGGGGGGGGGGGGGGGGGGGGGGGGGGGGGGGGCGGCCGCGGGCGGCGGGCG
>JBJTBO010000175.1:0-2963 GCA_046091445.1 Planctomycetaceae bacterium
TCGCCGCCGCGCACGGCGGCGGGAGAACGGCCCCATGCCGTTCCCGCCGATGCAGCCTACGCGTCGGTCGGCCGCCGCACGATACGACTCGGCACGCCCCCGGAAAACCCCGCGATTCTCCCGTGGGCCACGAGAAAAATGGGAACGGAGGGTTTCCCCGCGCAGCTACACTATCGCCCGCCCGATCCGTCGGCCGGCGCGGAATGCTCCGGCCGGGTGCGAGCGTGGGTCGAACCTCCTGACGGGCGGCGGCTGACGTGGCCGAGTATTTTCTCCAGTTGAAGGGCGGCCCCGGTGCCGGAGAGCGGTTCCCGCTCGCGAAGGAGCGCACGATCATCGGCCGTCACCCATCGTGTGACGTCATGATCTCGGAGTCGGCGGTGAGCCGGCAGCACGCCGCGGTGCTCCTCGAGGACGCTCCGACGGGCCCGGTCGCGTCGGTCGAGGATCTGGGGTCGCGGAACGGCACGCTCGTGAACGGCCGCCCTCTCTTCGGCCGGCACCGCCTCGCCGTCGGCGACGAACTGTCGGTCGGTGGGCGGCTGCTGGTCTTCATCGAGCCGGCGGGAGAAGCGAACGACTTCGAGGCGACGATGTTCGTCGACCTCGACCAGGATCAGGGTCCCTACGTCGTTTCCCAGGTCGCCCTCACGGGCATCCAGTCGTCCCCGTCCTCCGACCCCAACGCGGCGGCCAAGCTCCGCGCGGTGCGCGAACTGAGCCAGGCGATCGGCGCGGCGCTCGACCCGGACGACGTGCCGCCGCGGCTCCTCGAAGGCTTGTTCACGATCTTTCCCGGCGCCGAGCGCGCCTTCGTGCTGCTCATCGACCGGGAGACGGGCAAGCCGGTGCTCCGGGGCCGCAAGCTGCGTTCCGAGCCCGAGCCGGGGCCGCTCATGCTGAGTCGGTCGCTCATCGACAAGGTCGTGCGCGAGAGGCAGGCGATCCTCTCGAACGACGCCGTCGGCGACTCCCGTCTGAACATGAACGAGAGCATCCTCAACTGCCAGATCCGCTCGGTGATGTGCGCGCCGATCGGCCACGCCGACGGCGACGTGCTCGGCGTGCTCCAGGTCGACTCGCGCGAGCTGAAGAGCGGCTTTCTACCGAACGATCTCGACGTGCTCGCGTCGCTGGCTGGGCTCGCCGCCCGCGCCTTCGAACAGGCGGTCGCGCACGAGGACCACGTCAAGCGGGAGACCCTGAAGCGCGACCTCGACCTCGCCCGCCAGGTGCAGCAGGGCCTCCTGCCCAAGCAGCCGCCTGCGATGGAGGGCTACGACGTCTTCGATTTCTACGCGCCGGCCCAGCAGGTCGGCGGCGACTACTACGACTACGTCGATCTTCCGGACGGACGCGTCGTCGTGGTGCTCTCCGACGTCTCCGGCAAGGGCGTGTCGGCGGCCCTCGTCATGGCCACGCTGTCGAGCAAGGTCGCGCTCGCACTGGCGACCGAGGCGGACGTCGCGGCCGCCGTCACCCGGATCAACGACGGCTTCTGCCGGCAGGGCTGGGACGAGCGCTTCGCGACGACGATGGTCTGCGTGATCGACCCGGGCCGGCAGCGGGCCACGCTCGTCAACGCGGGTCACCTGCCGCTGGCCCTGCGGCGCGCGACCGGCGAGGTGCGGCTCCTCGGCGAGGAGACCGGCGGGCTGCCGCTCGGCGTCGTGCCGGGACACCAGTACGAGGCCTGCGAGTTCGCGATCGAGCGCGGCGACACGCTCGTGCTCTACACCGACGGCATCAGCGAGGCGATGGACGTGGACGGCCGCCTCTACGGCATCGCGAGGATCACCGAGGTGCTCGCCGGCGCGACCGGATCGGCCGCCGAGGACATCGGCCGACGCATCCTCGCCGACGTCGAACGGCACACCGCCGGGCAGGTGCAGAGTGACGACATGTGTCTCATCTGCATCCACCGGCGCGACTGACACGCGTCGCGGCGGGTGAACGGTGCGTGCCCAGCGGAGACTCCGCCGCTGGGGCCAGCCCTACGCGAACAGCCGCGCGATCGGCACGCCTCCATCCGTGAGCGGCACGGGGCGATCGCCGGCGTGAAGCTCGAGGGCGGAATCGGTGCCGAGCGCCGCATGGATCGTCGCGTGGTAGTCGGGGATGGAGACCGGGTCCGAGACGACCGCCATGCCCAGGTCGTCTGTCATGCCGATGGCCTGCCCCGTCCGCAGCCCCCCGCCGGCGAGCGCGAGCGAGAAGCACTTCGAGTGGTGGCCCCGCCCGCCGCCACCGTCGAATCCCGCCGGCCGGCCGAATTCGGTGCCGCGGGCGATGAGCGTGCGGTCGAGCAGTCCCCTGGCCTCGAGATCCCGGACGAGCGCCGCCAGTCCCTTGTCGAGCTCGTCGATGAGCAGGTGCTGCTTGAGCTGGCCCTCGTTGTGCGTGTCCCAGCCGGTGCCGTTGACGAAGCCGAGGTTGTGCGACACCTCGATGAACCGCACACCCCCCTCGACGAGACGCCTCGCGAGGAGCAGCCGCTGGCCGAACTCGCCACCGTAGCCGTCGCGCAGCGTCGCCGCCTCGGCGTCGAGGTCGAAGAGCCTCATGAACTCCGGTCCCGCCATCGCGAAGGCCTGACGTGCGGCCGGGTCGTATTCGGCCACCACCTCCGGCATCCCTGCGTCGCCGCGGTATCCGCGGCGCATGGCGTCGAGGAGCGCCTCCCGCCGGCGCTGTCGGTCATCGGTGATCTCGGGCTGCCGGGCGAACCCTGCGGGGCCGACGCGGGTATCGGTGAGGTAGACGTAGCCCGCCCGCGCCCCGAGGAATCCTGGCCCCCGTGTCACGTTGGGAAATCCGATGACCATGTATCCGGGCACCCGGTCGTTCTGCGGGCCCTTCGTCGCGAGCACGGCCGAGCCGATCGACGGGTACACGATCGTGCCGGCAGTCGGCCGGCCGGTGTGCACCTGGTTGGTGGCCCGCGCATGCTCGTCGATGACCTC
>JBJTBO010000176.1:0-6256 GCA_046091445.1 Planctomycetaceae bacterium
CCGAGCCTCCACACCGACCCGCCCGCGCTGAAGGCCGACCTGCAGGGCGCCCTCGGCCGGTTTCCGCTGTTCAACTTCTGGGGGCCGACGGCCGACATCCGCTCGTCGGCATGGATCGCCGCGGCCACGCGCCGGGTCATCAAGCAGTCGAATCCCACCATCACGCTCGCGTACCTGCCCCACCTCGACTACGACCTCCAGCGGTTCGGGCCCGACTCCCCGCAGGCCCGCGCGGCCTGTGCCGAGATCGACCGTGTGGCCGGCGACCTCGGCGAATGGGCCGCGGCGCGGGGCCACACGGTCGTCGTGCTCTCGGAATACGGCATCACGCCGGTGCGCGACGCCGTTGCGCTCAATCGCGTGCTGCGCCGGGCGGGTCTCCTGCGCGTGCAGGAGGTGGACCTCGGCTGGGAACTGCTCGACGCCGGGGCGAGCGAGGCCTTCGCCGTGGCCGATCATCAGGTGGCCCACGTCTACGTGCGAAACCGCGAGCGAATCCCGGAGGTCCGCGCGATCCTCGAGAAAACCGACGGCGTGGCCGACGTGCTCGACCGCGAGGCCCAGGCGGCCGTGGGCCTCGACCACGAACGATCGGGCGAGCTCGTCGCCGTGGCGGCGGCCGATCGGTGGTTTTCCTATTACTACTGGCTCGACGACGCGAAGATGCCCGACTTCGCCCGCACCGTCGACATCCACCGCAAGCCCGGCTACGACCCGGCGGAACTCTTCCTCGACCCCCATCTCACGCTGCCGCGGCTCAAGATAGCGCTCGCGCTCGCAAAAAAATCGCTCGGGTTTCGCACGCTGCTCAGTGTGATCGGCACCGACGCCTCGATCGTCCGCGGCTCGCACGGCCGGCTGCCCGAGGATCGAGCCGACGGTCCGGTCTTTCTTTGCACCGACGCGGCCCCGCGTCGCGACCACGTCGAGATGACCGACGTCCGCGACCTCCTGCTCGACCTCGTCGCCGGCTGAAGGCGGACAGGCTCGCCGGGACAGGACGCAAACCCCACACTGGCATACCGTTACAACAGAGACAGTCGGCAGAAGCCCTCGAACCGGCAGGGCCCGGACCCGGGTCTCGGTGCCGGGTGGTGGCGACAGCCGCATCCGGATGAGTATCCTTGAGGGGTTGCCCGCCCTCCGGGAGTCTCTCCATGAACGCGCGGCCCTACCGTCTGCCCACCCGCCCCACGCTCCTCCGGTCCGCTGCCCGGGCCGCCGGTCTGGCGATCCTCGCCGCCCTGGCAAGTATCCGCCCCGCGATGGCAGCCGATGAGGCGGCGCCCGCGGCCCAGGCCTCCCAGGCACAAGCCCAGCCGGCACCGGCCGCCCCGGCCCCGCTGCGTCCCGTCGATTTCGATACGCAGGTCGTGCCCATTTTCACGAAGCACGGCTGCAACGGCGGCGGCTGCCACGGCAAGAGTGGCGGCCAAAACGGATTCCGCCTGTCACTCCTCGGGTTCGAGCCGGGCGAGGATCATGACCATCTTGTAAAGGAAGCCCGTGGCCGACGGATTTCCGTCGCGGCTCCGGCGGAAAGCCTCCTCCTTCTGAAGGCGGCGGCGATCGTCCCGCACGGTGGCGGCAAGCTCATCGAGCCCGGCTCGCCGTCGCACGAGGTGATCGTGCGCTGGATCGCGGAGGGTGCGAAGCCGGGCGATCCGGCGGCCCCGCGCGTGGCCCGCATCGAGGTCTCGCCGCCCGAACTCGTCATGAAGCCGGGTGGATCCCAGCAGCTGCGCGTGATCGCCCACCTCACCGACGGCTCGACGGAGGATGTGACCCGCCTCACGCAATACGAATCGAACGTCCCCGAACTCGCGAGCGTCGACACCGCCGGGCTCGTGAGCGCAAGCCCGCGCAATGACGGTCCGCCGCAGAGTGGCACGGTCGCCGTCATGGTCCGCTACCAGAGCCGGGTCGCCGTCTTCCGCGCGTCGCTCCCCCTCGAAACGCCCGCGGACAAGCTCCCCGCGCCCGAGTCGTTCGTCCGCACGTTCGTCGACAAGCACGTGCTCGACGCGCTGGTCGCGTTGAAGCTGCCCCCCTCGCCGGTCTGCGACGACGCCACGTTCCTGCGCCGCGTGACGCTCGACATCGCGGGCCGCCTGCCGACGCTCGACGAGTCGCGGGCCTTCCTCGCCGAGACCGACGCGGGCAAGCGCGATCGGCTCATCGATCGGCTCCTCGCGAGCCCCGACTACGCCGACACGTTCGCGATGAAGTGGTCGGCCATCCTGCGCAACAAGCGGGCCAACGACTAACTCCACCGGCACGGCAGCTACACGTTCCACGAGTGGATCCGGGACCAGCTCGACCAGAACGTGCCGTATTCCGAGTTCGTGCGCGGCGTGCTCGTGGCGTCGGGCGAGACCGGCGAGAACCCGGCCGTCACCTGGTATCGTCAGGCTGCCGACATCAACCAGCGGGTCGAGGACGCCTCGCAGCTCTTCCTCGGCCTGCGGCTGCAGTGCGCCCGCTGCCACCACCATCCCTTCGAGACGTGGGGCACGGAGGACTACTTCCAGCTCGCCGCCTTCTTCTCGCGCGTCGGCAAGAAGCCGGGGCTCCAGCCGGGCGAGGAGCGGGTCTTCCACAGCCGCGGCACCGCCCAGGCGGCCGGCCCGAAGGGCACCCACCTCGCCGCCGTGCTCGGCGCGAAGCCCGCCACGCTCACGCCGGACGACGACCCGCGCGAGACGCTCGTGGACTGGATGACCGCCCGCGACAACCCGTACTTCGCGCGGGCGCTCGTGAACCGCTACTGGAAGCACTTCTTCGGCCGCGGCCTCGTCGATCCCGAGGATGACATGCGGCTGACGAACCCCGCGACCAACCCCGCCCTCCTCGACGCGCTGTCCGCCCACTTCGTCGAGCACGGCTACGACATGAAGGACCTGATCCGCGTGATCTGCCGCTCGACGACCTACCAGCTCTCGTCGGAGCCCAACGAGTTCAACACGGCCGACCGCCAGAGCTTCTCGCGGTTCTACCCGCGTCGGCTGCCCGCGGAGGTTGCGCTCGACGCGATCGACCGGCTCACCGGCAAGACCACGTCGTTCGCGGGCGTGCTCCCGGGCACGCGGGCGGTGCAGCTGCCCGACCCCGGATTCGCCAACCACTTCCTCACGGTCTTCGGCCGGCCGAACGCCGACAGCGCCTGTGAGTGCGAGCGCGGCGGCGAGGCCAACCTCGCGCAGAGCCTCCACCTCATCAACTCGACCGACATCCTCGCGAAGCTCGGCGACGGTCGGGCCGCCGCGCTCGCCGCCGACACGACGCGCGACATGGCCGCCAAGCTCGACGAGCTCTACCTCGTCGCCGTGTCACGGCCTGCCACCGCGGAAGAGCGTGCGAGCGTCGAAGCCTACCTCGCGTCACACGCCGACAACGCCGTGGCCGCATGGGAGGACGTCGTGTGGTCGCTGCTCAACACGAAAGAGTTCCTCTTCACGCACTGATCGCGCCCTCGCCATCCGTGACCTGCCCCAACCTCCTTCGTGGCGTACGCGTTCAGCGTGCGAATGCGGGGCAATCGACCACGAGACCGATTCGTGCATGAAAGCCCTCCGGAAAACCAATCGTCAACTCCTCCACCTCAGCTGGTTCGCACGCCTGGAGGCGTGCGCCACATGAGGTAGAAGTCCGCGACTGACTCAGCGCCGTCTTCGTGGCGTACGCTTTCAGCGTGCGAATGCGGGGCAATCGACCACGGGACCGATTCGTGCATGAACCTCTTCCGGAAAACCACTCGGTCAATCCTCAATTTGTCTGGTTCGCACGCCTGGAGGCGTGCGCCACATGAGGTAGAAGCCCACAACTGACCCAGCGCCGTCTTCGTGGCGTACGCTTTCAGCGTGCGAATGCGGCACCCATGCCACCCACGTCGAGCACCCGACCCTGCACCGTCCGACCGAGCCTTCGAGGAGTATCTCCGTGCAGTGCCTTCCTACTGGTTCGTGGCGGCAGCCCGTCGAGCCGCGCCGGTCGTCGCCTTCGGCCTCGATGTGCCTCGCGCTCTTCGGCGGTCTGGCCACGGTGCTCGCGTTCGGCCCGCACGTGGCGCGCGGCGAGTTTCCGGAGCCGCGACTGACGGCGATCGTCCCGCCCGGCGCGCAGAAGGGCACCGAACTCGAGGTGACGCTCATCGGCAGCGATCTCGACGAAGCCGACCGCCTCGAGTTCTTCCACCCCGGCATCACCTCCGCGCCGATCGTGCCGGCGGCCACGGAGTTCGACCCTGAGCCGCGGCCCGTGGCCGGCAAGGTGCGCGTGAAGATCGCCGCCGACGTCCCGCCGGGGCCGTACGACGCGGTCGCCATCGGCCGATTCGGCGCGAGCAATCCCCGCACGTTCATGGTCGGCACGGCGCCGGAGGTGCTCAAGACCGCGGCCATCGAAACCCCGGCAAAGGCGCTCGAGGCACCGGCCGACAGCGTCGTCTCGGGCCGCACGCAGGCCAACGCCGCCGATCATGTCGCCGTCACACTCGCCGCAGGCGCGCGGCTGCGGGCCGAGGTCTGGGCCCGGCGACTCGATTCGCGACTCGATGCGGTGCTCGAGATCCTCGACCCGTCGGGTGCCGTCGTCGCCCGTGCCCGCCGCCCGCGCGACGAGGATCCCGTCGTCGACTTCACGGCGCGGGTCGAGGGCAGGCACGTGATCCGGCTGTACGACCGCTTCGTGCGGGGCGGCGACGACTCCTTCTATCGGCTCGTGCTCTCGACCGGTCCGGTCGTCGAGGCCGTGTTCCCACCGGTGGTGCAGGCGGGCGGTGGCACCGTGCAGCTCACCGCGATCGGCCGCGCCCTGCCCGACGCCACGCCCTCGACGGTCGTGGACGACGCGCCCGGCCTCGTCGAACGGCCGGTGGACGTGCAGCCTGGCACGGTCGAGGCCGGCGCGGCCGCCCGGTACTCCCGGCGGGTCCTCGCACCGCGCGACACGACCGCTCCGCTCGTCGACCTCCACGGCCCACTGATCGATGCCGCACCCGTGCCCTTTTCCGCGCTCGTGGCCCCGGGTCCGGTGACGGTGGAGAAGGAGCCCAACGACGCACCCGAGCAGGCCATGCCCCTCGCGCTGCCCGCCGTCGTGGCCGGCCGCGCCAGCCCGCGAGGCGACCGCGACTGGTTCTCGTTCGACGCGAAGACCGGCGACACGTTCGTCTTCGACCTCCTCTCGCGGCGGATCGGCATGCCCACCGACATGTCGATCGTCATCCAGCGGGTGATGCCCGCGCCCGAGGGACAGCCCGCCCCGGCGCCCCAGGAGGTCGCAGCCGTGGACGACGGTCCGGCCGAGTTCCCCGCGTTCTACGGCCCGGCGACGTCCGACCCGACGATCACGTTCAAGGCACCCGCCGACGGCACCTACCGCATGCTTGTCACGGAACTCGCCGCCGACTCGGTGACGGGCGTCGATCGGACATGGGTCATGGAGGCACGGCTTCCCGATCCCGGCTTCGATCTCGTCGCCATGCTCGGCCAGCCCGACCGCGCCGACGCCAACAAGGCGGTGCGCACCGTGCCCGTGGTCGCCATCGGTGGCAGCACGCCCGTGGAGGTGCTCGTCATCCGCCGCGACGGCTTCGCGGGCGACGTCACGCTCGAGGCTCAGGGCCTGCCGGAAGGGGTCACCGCGTCGCCCACCGTCGTGCCCGGCAACGCGAATCGCGGCACGCTCGTGCTCACGGCCGCCGAGGGCACCGCCGCGAAGGCGGCGACGTTCCAGATCGTCGGCAAGGCGCCGCGCGGCACGCCCGATGGCGGCGAGATCGTGCGGACCGCGCGGCCGGTGACGCTCCGCTGGGACGCCGCCAACCAGAATCAGCCGCGTGCGCTCCGTGAGGCGCGGGCGCTCCCCGTGGCCGTGACCGTCGAGGCGGCGCCCGTCAGCGTGCAGGCGAAGGAGCACAAGCCGTGGCCGACGCATCGCGGTGAGAAGGTGACCGTGCCGCTCTCGGTGGTGCGTCGCGAGGGCGCGAAGGGTCCCGTCGCGCTCGCGGCCGCGGGACTCCCGGCGGAATTGAAGGTGCCCAACGTCACGATCGACGAAAAGGCCACGGAGGCGGCCGTCACCCTCGAGATCGGCAACAACCTTCCGCTGGGCACCCACGTCGTGCTCCTGAAGGGCGTCGCCAAGAAGGCGTTCGCGCGCAACCCCCAGGCCGCCGAGCGGCTGAAGGCCGACGCGGCCCGCATCGCGGCCCTGGCGAAGGAACGAGCCGCGCAGGTGGAGGCGGCGCGGCAGG
>JBJTBO010000177.1:0-5960 GCA_046091445.1 Planctomycetaceae bacterium
ATACAGCGGTGTCACCGGCAGGAGTCGCACGTAGTCCGACAATCGCCTTCCGGAGAGCTCGAACAGTTCCTCCAGACAGTGAGGGGCGGTGATCACCGTCGGACCGGCATCGAAGACATACCCCCCGTCCTCGTACACGCAGGCTCGCCCTCCGGGCTGGTCGTGCGCCTCGTAGCAGACCGTGTCGAACCCCATCGATTGCAGGCGAATGGCCGACGCAAGGCCGCCGAAGCCACTGCCGATGACGGCGGCCCGTCGTCCCGAAGTCATCGTCGCGCGCCGCGGGAATGACACGCTCGCCATCGTGGGGCTCACGGCATCACCTCCACGGGTGCCGAGACGCGGGCAACGCGCAGGACGTTGGTCACCTCGGTGAGTGCGTCGATGCCGGGGCCCGCGCCCGTCGCGGTCGTCAAGCGGCCGATGGCCAGGTCGAGACGCGTGGCGATCGCGGCGACCGCCCGGCCCTGAATGCCCTCGAGAAGCTCACGGGCGAACGGGCGGAGGCCGGCGGGATGCCGCGGAAGTTGCCGCAAGCGCCGCTGCAGGTGGCAAAACTGCTGTTCGGAGAACTCGATCGCGGCCCATGCCCACGGCCAGGTCACCCGCCGGTTCCTCAGATCATCACAGCGGTCCGCCCCCTCGACGAGCGCGGTCAGTTCATCGAGGTCATTTCGCATTTGGAGGCAGATGCCGACCCGGCAGCCAAAGCCGGCGACGGCCCGGAGGATCTGCGGGGTGCCATCCGCTGCATGGGCTCCGCACCAGGCGGCCAACGAAACCAGCCGGCCTGTCTTCCAACGCGAGATCGCGACCGCCGTGGCCTGTGCTTGCCTTGGGGTCACCTCGTCGACTCGTGTCGAGAGATCGATGGCCTGACCCTCGTGACACTGCCGGGCCACCTCGACGAGCCTTGTCAGCAGGGTCGCGGACTTGCCGGGGTGGTCGTATGTCGCTCCGGCCAGTTCCAATGCGCGAAAGTACATCCAGTTCCCCGCGTTGACCGCTCGGGCCGAACCGATGACCCGGTGCAGTGCCGGTTGGCCCCTGCGTGTCTGCGAATCATCTTCAAAGTCGTCGATGACCAGTGCGCCGGCATGCAACATCTCGACCGCGTCGATGATTTCCTCGGGAGCGCGGCCACTCCCACCGGCGAACGTGTATGCCCACTGCACGAGGGCGCCGCGGAACCGTTTGCCGCCGATGCCCGGGTAGAGATCGGGGGCAAGCTGAAGCCCCTTCGACCATCCATGTCGCGTTCGCGCGCTCAGGGAGGACCGACCAGCGAAGCCGAGAGGATTGGTAATCATGTGAAACCCGCGCTCGAAAGTGGAAAAAAAGACCTCGCGAAGCGAAGCGGTGCCAGCTTCGTCGGGGGTCGTCCGAGAATAATCCGGGCGGCATCGACGGCATTGAACCGGTGACCGTAAAACCTCGCGATACGGTCCTCCGGAAGCACGCGGTAGAATCGTCGGAAAACCTTCCAACGGTCGTCGGGCATGACGAGGCAAAACAGCAGGCGGTTCAGAAATCTGGCGAATCCCCGCCGCAGAGCATCGCGAGCTGCGGCCTTCTGGACCTCGCCCACAACCCGGTCGGGCCGCGATCGGGCCACCAGATCGGCGAACCGGATCGCGAGCGGCATCGAATACCCGGTGGCCGCGTGGTACCAGCCGCCCGCATAGCCACCCGCGAGCACGGACCTGTCCTGCCTGGGACGTGTCGCATAGGGCATCGGGAGGCATCCCCGCTCCGTGCGGATCAGCTCCATGGAACTTACGCCGGCCTCCGCCAGACGCGCCGAAATGAACTCCTCCGCCCGTGCCGCGTCGCACCCGGGCTCCTCGTGAAACCGGGTGTACTCGAGCAGCACGTGATCGTCTCCAAACGGCAGTTCGTACAGAAACTCGAAGCCGCCGGACTGATCCTCCCGGACGTGCATCACCGTCGGTTCCGTGGCGGGCCATCTTCGGCCCGTCCGATATTCATGCCCGATGAACGACTGATAACCGACGCCACCGGACGGCTCCGCTGACGCCGCCCTGCCACGGCAGTCGATGACCACCCCGCACTCGATCTCGGGCTGATCGCCGCAGCGCAGGCGGCACGTCGAGAGGATGTCGCAGCGCGTTCCCGTGAGCACGACCAACGGCCGTGACCCATGGAGCCCCGACGACGGCATCGTTCGTCCCCAGGTGGCGGCACGCAGCCCCGCCGAGCTGATCGTCGCGTAGGGAATGGCGACTCGGCGCGACAGCCCGGGAAACGTGACTCGGTAGCCGGACCATCGGCTCGTGACGAGAGGATCGAACCAGAAGCGCGCGTGCTCGGGCACATCGGTCTGGTGGAACGACCAGGTGTGATTGCCGCACAGGTCATCGGAACGCTCGACCAGCAAGACCGATGATCCGGGCTGATGAGACAAGATCGCGTGAGCGAGCAGACAACCCTGGAGCCCTCCTCCCACGATCGCGTAATCGACCTTGTCAGCCGGTGTCATGCATGGGTTCCGACGTGGGCCGGGCAGTTTCGCTGCCGAAGGCTCGTCGTCGCGAAAAGCGGGGCAGCGCCATGGAGCAGCAAATGCGGCACGGCAACGGCGCTGAGACCGAGGAAGGTGGCTCGAATCACCGCCTCGCTCCATCCCGTCGCCGGGAACGCACAGCACACCACCAGGACTGCCGAGCCGATCGCCACGGCAGTGAGGGGGGCCACACTCACGACGAGTTGCGACCAGGTTTCGGCAAGCTCGCGACGCAGCCGTTTCATCCCACGGGCAGAGTGCCAACCGCAAAAGTAGACGAGAAAGCCGACCACTGGGCTCGCCATGGCGAACAAAAGCACCAGCGATGCCACCATGGCATTGTCGACCAGCAGGACCCGCCTCCGCCATGGACCGCACGTCAACGCGAACAGCCCCTGCATGCTCCACGCAACGGTCGCCATCACGAGCATCAGCAATGACCAGCCCCACAACGCCGAGAGGATGCCCTTCCACTCGAGCCCGAGGCCTCGCGGCGCGATCACCGAAAGGTGACGGACGACTTCATCGCCCTGAAAGACGAGCGGGGTCCAAATCACCAAGCCCCCTCGTGCCATGCGAAACACCGGCCGCAGCGGCCGCGGCCCGATCGCGAGGCCGGGCTCCTCCTGACCGAAATGCCAGGCCGAAGCGATGAAAAAGAGCACGATCGTCACCGCCGGCGCGAGGACCCAGCCAAGCACCACGACCATGGCGATCGCGGGATAGCCGATCGAGAAGACAGCCAGCCACGCCCGACCGAACACCGGCTCGAGTCGAGAGCGGGCGAAGCGGTGGTCGGCTGCGCCGTGAGGCACACCGACCACCGCCACCAGCAATCCAAGGCTGATCACAACGATGGCGCTTGCGGCCCCGGAACCGACGCACGCGGCCCCGATCATTGCCCAGCAGAGCACGATTATCGAGGCCGCGTGCACATCTGTTCTCCAGCCCGGAGGCCACCGGCATGCTCACCCCGCCGCGTACGCCGCCCCGGCTGCTTCGTCCGCGGTCTTGCGGCTCTTGGCCCGGGCGATGAAGTAAATCAAGACACCGAAGCCGGCCTTGGCCGTCATGTCGGCAATGGCATAGCCAATCTGCAGTCCAACGATGCCGCCGGCACCGACTTTCCCGCCCTGCTTCGCCGCCAGCGCGTCAGGCGTGCCTCCGATCGCATAGGCGATCGGATAGACCGCCCACGTGATCAGCAGAACCAGGCGGCAGATCTCGATGAGCTTGCGGGCCGCCGGTGGTTGGGTATCGAGCGAGTTGGTCAGTTCCACCCACAACACATAGAGGATGTAGAAGAAAGGAACGGACGACAGCCCTCCCCAGATCACGCGCTCGGTCCACCGGGCGGGGTCGGCGATCACCTCGCCCGGGTATCCGAGGGCGATCATGGCGGCCGCCGCGACCACGAGCCGCGTGAGGAGGCTCGTGGCCTTCGCTGGGGGCAGCCGCAGGACTGACACGAGTTCCACCATGAGGAGCGGCACCGTGAGGATCCAGTCGGCATATCGGTAGAAGTCATTGAACGCCGCGCCCGTGCCCACGTATCCACTGCCACCATCCGCCAGCGTGTAGGCGTCGTTCCAACTGTGGCGAATCATGAAATAGTGATAGCAGGCGATCGATACGACGAGTCCCGACACCATCAGCGCCGGCCGGTACTCCGGGTCGACCTGCGACCGTGACATGAACAGAAACAGGGCCGCCGCCCCCATCGTCGCCACCGTCATCGAAAAGATGTTGTCGACCGCGTTGTATTGAAAAATCGTCAAATCGGGCATGGCCGCGAACAAACAGACCCCAAGCATGATGTCCCCTTTTCAAGAGCGAGTGTTCGTCCATGCGGCCGCCGGTCGGCCGCATGAGGATTCCAACAGGGTTCTAGGCAGACGGCGCGGGTACGGCCACCAAAACAAACGGCCTGATCGCCTCAGTCACACAACCCACGAACACGAAAACGGCGAGGCAACTTCCCGCGGGACCCCGAGAGTGTATTCCCCTGACGAGCTTGCGAAGTGTCGCCGTGTGCGGACCGAGTGTCAAGCGGGCCGTGGACGTATCCGGGGCAAGGGTCGTGGGCGTGCCGAGTCATTCGCCCGGATGGTGAGCAGAAGGCGCGTGGCGGCCTATCTCCCGCCACCGTCACCGGTTCGGTGGTCCAACGACCATCGACGAGCCGCCACGCGCCCGTGGGGTTGGCGTCCTGGAGCGCGCTCGGAAGACGATCGGGACGCACCGCGTCGTAGCACTCGAGCGCGCTGAACCGGCGGAGCGACGCCGGGATGCCGACGGCCGTGAAGCCCGGATGACCGGTCGCCGGAAACGGCCCGCCATGATTCATGGCCGGCGAGACGGCGACGCCCGTCGGCATCTTGTCGTTGAGCAGGCGGCCCACCTTGCGCCGCAGGAGCGGCTCGATCCGCCGGTAGGCCGCATCGTCGTCGCCCGCACGGCTCGAATAGATGCTGCCGGTGAGATTCCCCTCGAGGTGGCCGAGGATCGCGGCCACCTCCTCGATGTCCGCCGCGATGACACACAGGCTCGCCGGACCGAACATCTCCGTCTGCAGTCGCTCAGGCTCGGCGAGGAACCGCGTGCCGGTCACCGACAGGAGTGTGTTCTCCACCGCCACGCGATCTCCCGCGACGGCATCGCCCCCCGTCATCAGCGTGGCGCCCGCCGCCCGCACGGCCCCGACCGCCGTGAGCAACGCGTCCCGCACCTGCGGCGACAGCAGCGTGCCGGCCGCGGCCGCCTCGAAGCGACCGCGGACATCGGCGATGAACGCGTCCGTTTCCGCACCCGACGCGAGCACGACGAGCCCCGGATTCGTGCAGAACTGCCCCGCGCCCATCAGGCAGCTCGTGGCGAATTCCTGCGCCAGTTCCGCCGACCGTTCACGGATCGCGCCGGGCAGGAAGATCACCGGATTGACGCTCGACATCTCGAGGTAGGCGGGCCTCCCCGCCCCGTCGCACGCCTCCTTGATCCGCAGTCCCGCGGCCTTGCTCCCCGTGAAGCCCACGGCCGCGAGCCGGGGATCGCGCATCAGGGCGAGGCCGTCTGGGCCCGACATCCGATAGATGAGCTGCACCGTGCCGCTCGGCAATCGGCAGGTCTGGAGCCCCCCGTCGGCCAGTTCGGCGAGCCGCCTCGTCGTCGCAGGGTGGGACGGATGCCCCTTGGCGATGACGGGATTGCCGGCGGCCAGCGCCGCCGCGAAGTCGCCTCCGGCGATCCCGTTGAACGCGAACGGGAAATTGTTCGGTCCGATGACGAGCACGGGGCCGAGCGCGGCGTGGCGGGAACGGATGCCCCCCTTCGTGTCGATCGTCGGCAGTGCCCACGAGCCGTCGCGGCAGGCCGCGGCGGCCTGTCTGAGCTGTCCGGTCGGGCGCGGCAGTTCGACGTCCTTCCGCAGCGGTGTCAC
>JBJTBO010000178.1:0-8250 GCA_046091445.1 Planctomycetaceae bacterium
ACCCGATCCTGTCGATGGCCTACATGGAGACCTATGTCGGCGGCGCGCCGAATGCATCCTCCTACTATCGCTGGATGAACGATGTCTCCGGCACGACCGTGACGCCGCAGAGTCCGGCGAAGGCCGCGGCGGACCTGCAGAAGAGCCTCCTCCAACGCCCCTACGCCACGGGCGACGGCACGATCACGGTCCAGAGCCTCGTGGCCAAAGGCGCGGGCACGAACTTCGAGCAGCTCGTGCAGTACGACGCGATCACGGCCGCAGCGGACCCGGCGAGCTATTGGAAGAGTCAGGACGAGATCCCCGGCGGCACCACGCTGACGCTCAAGGGGAGCGGTGCCGACGTGACGAACAGCCCCTGGCTGTTCACCGAACTGGCGATGGACTGGCAGTCGACCGTGATCCAGCCCGGGCAGGAGTCGCGCATCACGTTCGTCTTCAGCGCCGAGCATGACGTCGGACAGGGAATCCCGTTCTTCGGCTACTGGCAGGAGGCGGACTTCCTCTCGTTTCTCGGGTCGACGCAGCAACGGCTCGCGACGACGACCCCGGCCGACGTCGTGTTCGTCACCGCCCAGGATGAAAACGGGCCCACGGCCGGGGTGGGCGTGCCCGCGACGAACTACGCGATGTACACGATCCGGCAGATCTGCGAGGCGTGGAACGTGGCCGCCTACCCCGATGCGACGCCCCCGCCGGCTCCGGCGGTGGCGCTCGCCGATGACACCGGCGCGAGCGACACCGATCGCATCACGCGCGTCGGCACGCTGTCGATCGACCTCGAGGCGGGCGCGAGGGCCGAGTATTCACGGGATGGCGGGCGGACCTGGCACGGCCGCTTCGTGCCCCGCGAGGGATTCAACGCCGTCCTCGTCCGGCAGATCGACGCGGCGGGCAATGCGTCGGCGGCGACGACCTTCACCTTCGTCCTCGACATGGCGCCTCCTCCCCCGGTGCGTGCCGTGCTCGCCGACGACACCGGCCGGAGCGCGACTGATCGGATCACGACCGACGGTCGGATCACGGCGGTCGGCCGACTCCCGGATGCCACCCTCGAGTACTCCACCGACGGGGGCCGCCGGTGGGCTGCCGCGTTCGCGCCACGGGAGGGTGTCAACGTGGTGCGGGTGCGGCAGATCGACCTTGCCGGCACGCCGTCCCGGCCGTCCCCGGCGCTGCGGTTCGTGCTCGACACGATCGCGCTCATGCCGACGGTGCGGCTCACGTCCGACACGGGGCCGAGCCCGAGCGATCGCATCACGCGGGACGGGCGCCTCACGGTCCTCGGCACGGAGCCGGCTGCCCGCGTGACCTACTCGACCGACGGCGGCGCCACGTGGGCCACCCGCGTGCGGCCGGTCGGGGGCCGGAATCACGTGCTCGTGCGGCAGGTGGACCGCGCCGGGAACGCCTCCCCGTCGGCAGGCCTGTCGTTCATCCTGGAGAGGGCGTCCGGGAACACGACGATCACCGCACGTCCTCAGGGCCGTGAGGCAAGCGGGACGGGCGTGATCCGGAGGATCAGGCGGTAGAGCGCCGGCAGGATGAACATCGTGAAGAGCGTGCTCGTGATCACGCCGCCGATCACGACCGTGGCGAGTGGCCGCTGGACCTCCGCGCCCGTGCCCTCCGACAGGGCCATCGGGATGAAGCCGAGGCTCGCCACGAGCGCCGTCATGATGATCGTGCGCATCGCCCCCGCCGACGTCTCCTCGATCGCGATGTCGCGCGCGGTGCCCTTCGCGAGCCGCTCCCGCAGGGCGCTCGCGAGCACCATGCCGTTGAGCACCGACACGCCGGAGAGCGTGATGAAGCCGACCGCCGCCGAGATCGACAGCGGCATCTCCCGCAGCGTCAGGGCCCAGATGCCCCCGACGCACGCGAAGGGCACGCTCACGAAGAGGAGCAGCGTGTCCACGAGGTTGCGGTAGGTGAGGTAGAGCAGGGCGACGATCAGCAGGAGCGCGAGCGGCACGACGATCGTGAGCCGCTTCTGGGCCCGCTGCATGTTCTCGAACTGGCCGCCCCACTCGAGGCGGAAGCGGCCCGGCGGCAGTTCCACACGCTGGTCGATCGCCCGCTGGGCCTCGGCGACGAATCCGCCCACGTCACGGCCCCGCACGTTGCACTGCACGACCACCCGCCGCTCGCTCCACTCGCGGGTGATGAACTTCGGTCCCGAGATCGTCTGGATGTCGCAGATCCGCTCGAGCGGCACGGTCTCGCCGGCGGGACTGCGCACCGCGATGCTGCCGAGCACCTCCGGGCCGCCCCGCAACAGATCGGGCAGCCGCACGACGATCGGGAAGCGCAGCTGCCCCTCCACGATCTCGCCCACCGACTTGCCCCCCACGCTCTCGATGATGTCGAGCACGGCCTGCGCCGAGATGCCGTAGCGGGCGATGTCGTCCTGGCGCACGGCGACCCGGAGGATCGGCTGCCCGGACACCTGCTCCACCGCCACGTCCACGCCCCCCGGCACGTCGCGGATCACGGCCGCAACCTCCTCCGCCTTCCGGGTGATCTCCGCGAGGTCCTTGCCGAACACCTTGACGGCGATGTCGGCACGCACGCCCGACACCATCTCGTTGATCCGCTGCTCGATCGGCTGCGTGAACCAGATGATCTGGCCGGGGATGCCCTGGATCTCCCGGTTCATGACCTCCACCAGCTCGGCCTGCGTGCGGGCCTTCGTCCAGGCAGACCTCGGATGCAGGGCGATGAACATGTCGGTCGCCTCGGCGGCCCCCGCGTCGGTCGCGACCTCCGGCGTGCCCGTGCGGCTCCAGATCGCGTCGATCTCGTCGGGGAACGAGTCGAGCAGCTGCCGCTCCATGAGCGTGTTCATCCGCGCCGACTCCTCGAGACTCGTCCCCGGCGCACGGATCGCGCCGATGACGAGATCCCCCTCGGAGAGCCGCGGCACGAACTCCGTGCCCAGCCGCAGGGCCTGCGCGAGCGTGAGGCCGAGCACCACGACCGCGGCGATCGTCACGATCGAGCGGGCGGCGAGGCAGCCGCGGAGAAGGGGCCGGTAGGCGGCACGGACCAGCCGGACGAGCAGCACGTCATGCCCGTCGATCCGCCGCGGCAGCACGAGGCTCGAGAGGACGGGCACCACCGTCAGCGACAGGATGAGCGATCCGAGCAGGATGAAGACCACCGTCAGGGCCATCGGACGGAACATCTTCCCCTCGACACCCTCGAGCGTGAGGATGGGGATGTACACGATCATGATGATGAGCTGCCCGAAGCAGGCCGGCTTCTTCACGGCCTTGGCCGCCTCCGCCACGAGGGCCAGCCGCTGCTTGCCCGAGAGCCCCGGGTGGTGCGCGATCTTCTCGAGGATGCTCTCGATGACGACGACGGAGGAATCGACCACGATCCCGAAGTCGATCGCGCCGAGCGACAGCAGGCTGGCCGCGATCCCCGCCTGCCACATCCCGATGAAGCCGCACATCATCGAGAGGGGGATCGCCGTCGCCGCCACCAGACCGGCCCGGAGATTGCCGAGCAGGCAGTAGAGGATGACGACGACGAGAAAGGCGCCCTCGAGCAGGTTTTGGCGGACGGTCGCGATCACCTTGTCGATGAGCCGCGTCCGGTCGTAGACCACCTCCGCCCGCACGCCCGGCGGCAGATCCCCCTGCATGGCCTCGAAGCGCTCGCGGAGCCGCGTCGTCACCGCGTAGCTGTTCTCCCCCATGAGCATGAAGCCGAGGCCGAGCACGACCTCCCCCTGCCCATTGGCCGTGACCAGCCCCTTGCGGATCTCGTGGCCGATCGTCACCTCGGCCACGTCTCGAATCCGGATCGGCGCGCTCTCGCTCGAGGCGATCACGATGCGCTCGATCTCCTCGACGTTCACCGTGCGGCCCACGCCGTAGACGAGCACGGCATCCCCGGCCTTCTCGATGACGCCGCCGCCGACGTTGAAGTTGTTCCGTGGCACCGCCTCCACGACCTGATCGAACGTGAGGGCGTATTTTTTGAGGAGATTCGGGTCGACCCGGATCTGGTACTGTTTGTTGAGACCGCCCCAGGCGTTGATCTCGGCGACGCCCGGCACGCTCCGCATCGCCGGCTTGAGCGTCCACTCCTGGAGCGTCTTCGTCTCCGTGAGGCTCATGCCGTCGGGCACGAGGAGGTAATGGAACACCTCGCCGAGTCCCGTGGAGACCGGGCCGAGCTCGGGTCGCGACACGCCCGCCGGCACCGCCACCCCGCCGATCCGCTCGTTGATCAGCTGCCGCGCGAAGTAGATGTCGGTGCCGTCGCGGAACGTGACGATCACCACCGACAGGCCGAACATGCTCGCGCTGCGGATCGACTCGAGGCCGGGCATGCCCCCCATCTCGAGCTCGATCGGAAACGTGATCTGCCGCTCCACCTCCTCGGCCACCAGGCCCGGGGCGACGGTGTTGATCTGCACCTGGATCGGCGTCGTGTCCGGAAACGCGTCGATGACGAGCCGGCTGACGGCGACGCCGCCCACGAGGCAGATGACCGCCGCCCCGGCGAGAACCGCCAGCCGGTGCGACCGGGACCACGTGATGAGTCGATCGAGCATGCCCGCGGCCCCGGTCTCACAGATCGCCCGACTCGACTTGCTCGAGGAGCAGCTGGCTCTTGAGGACGTGGCTGCCCGGACCGACGACGTGCGTGATGCCGGCCAGGTCCCCGAGGAGCTCGACCGTTCCACCGCTCTCGAGCCCCCTGCCCACCCGTCGCACCTCGAACGTCGTCGCGCCCCTCGGCACGAAGACGACCCATTCGTCGCCGATCGCCTGCAGGCTCTCGACCGGCACGACCTGCGCCTCGTGCCGCACATCGACCTCGATCGCGCCGCGGCCGAACGCGTTGGCCCGGAGGCCGGCGAGCCGCTCGGTCGACGCCGCCGACTGCCCGGTCTTCACCTCCGCCCGCACCTGCAGCGTGCGGGTCGTCTCGTCCACCTCGGTGCTGATCCAGGAGAGCTCGCTGACATACTCGCGCTTGTCGCCGTCGGGACGGAACACGACCCGCTGCCCGATCGCCAGCCGGGCCGCATCCTCCTTGGCGACGTTGAGCACGATCCACATCGCCGACAGATCCACGATCTCGAAGATGCTGCGCGAGGGATCGGCGATCTCGCCCACGACGACGTCCCGGCCGATCACGACGCCGTCGAAGGGGGCACGCAGCGGCAGCAGATTGGACGACACGCGTTCCGAGTCGACCCCGGCATAGACCTCCTCGGGCAGTCCGAGCAGCCGCATGTGTTCCGCCCGTGCGTCGTCGTCGAGCGCCGTCAGGTGGGCGAGCGAGAGTTCGAAGCCGAGGTTGACGAGCGCCTGCTCGGCGTTGAGGAGCGTGTTCCGCGCCTCGCGTGCGGCACTGCGGGCCTCCCGCAACTGCCTGCCCATCACCGCGTCCCGGATTTCCTCGAGGATGGCGAGCGCCTCCCGTCGCGACTCGTAGACGACGAGTGCCGTGAGCAGCTCGGCCTTGAGGCGACCCACCTCGGCGCTGTCGATGATGACGAGCACCTCGCCCTTGTGGACGGTGTCGCCGAGCCGCTTCTCGACCCGCCAGACGGACCCCGGCGCACGCACCGAGAGCTGGGCGATCCGCCGCTCGTCGTAGCGGACCACGCCGTTGGCCGCGATCATCTCCGTCACCGGACGCGTGCGCACCGGCACGCTCTCGATGCCCGCCCGCCGCACGTCGGCCGCATCCTCGAACGTGATCGAGCCGGGCGTCTGGGCGCCGGGCGTCGCGGCATCGTCCCGCGGATCCGTCGTCGCCATCGCCGCAGCCGGCTGGGCCTCGGCAGCGGGGTGCGTCGCGTCATGCTTGTCATGCGCGTCATGTGATTCGTGCGCGTCATGCGCGTCAGCGTGGTCGTGGCCGGCGAGCCCGAACGTCCAGTGGGTGTGGTGGCCGTACCAGCCGACCGCCGCGAGACTCGCGAGCGTGAACGTGGAGAGCGCCCAGCCCGACGCGACCTGGAGCCACGTGGACCGCACGTACCGTGTCATCGTGACACCCCCTGGGACGATGGGAGAAATGGCCAACCGCCGAAGGCTCGCGCGAGCCGCGCTCGGCAGTGGAAAGGCGTGCGCACGGGATTTCTGGAGGGAGGCGGGATGTTTGTGGGAAATGGGCCGTGTCACGGCCGGCTCGCGGGTGTCCAGAATCACCCGCGAGTCACCACGAACCCCAGGATTATTTCCTCGGTTCCCGGAACCGTCCACCCTCCCCGGGAGGAGTTTTTGGATTGGAGCGACCTCGCGCGAAGTGACGACAAGAGACCTTGGATCGATTCTGCGGCCTTGGCGGGTCCGCCTCGGTGATTCACGTCACCGCGCACAACCATGGACCCACTCCCTCGCCACCAGCCCATCCCCGCCTCCCGACGCCCGCGGACGCGTCGGCGGCCCGCGTGCCTCGTTCCGATGGTGCTCGTCGCCCTCGGCGTGGCCGCAGGGCACCCGGCCCGGAACACCGGCCTCACGGCCGCCGAACCTCCCGGCCTCGACGGCCTGCGTCTGGAGTCGCCGCCCCAGGAACTGGCCCTCACCGACACGGCGCGGGGCACCGAGGCCTTCGCGGGGCCTTCGCCGCGCACGCTCGAGGAGTTCGTGGCCTATGCGGAGCAAAACCACCCGCGCCTGCAGGGCGCCCGTGCGGCGATCGAGGCCGCCCGTGGCAAGGCCGTCCAGGCCCGGCTCTATCCCAACCCCATGCTCGCCGGGTCGTCGCCCCAGGCGGCCGGCTCCGACAGCCAGTGGAACGGGTACGTCACGCAGGACATCGTGACCGCCGGCAAGCTGCGGCTCTCCCAGCAGGCGGCCCTGCGCGAGGTGCAGCGTGCCGAATACGACCTGCTCCGCGCGCGGTTCGACGTGCTGACCGGTGTGCGGAACTCCTTCTACTCGCTCCTCGTCGCCCAGCGGCGGATGGAAATCTTCAAGCTGCTCGTCGACATCACGACGCGGTCGTACGAAATCGGCCAGAAGCTCGCCGAGGCCGGCGAGGGCACGAAGGCCGACGTGCTCTTCTGGTCGATCGAGCGGGATCGTGCGGCGGTGCGGCTCCACAACAACGCCGTCTTCATCGCGGCGGGCCGGCGCGAGCTGGCGGCGGCCGTCGGACTGCCCCGCGCCGACGTCGGCATCATCGAGGCCGACATGACGGCGGCGCTGCCGGACTTCGACCTCAAGGAACTGCAGACGGCGGTCGTGAGCCGCAACGCCCGACCCCAGGCCGCGCTCGCGGGCGTCCGCCAGGCCCAGTGGGCGCTCGAGCGGGCCGTCGTCGAGCCGATTCCGAACGTCAACCTGATGGGAGGCTACCAGCGGCAGGTCGACTTCCCTCCACAGGACCAGGGCCTGATGCAGGTGATGATCGAGGTGCCGCTCTTCGACCGCAACCAGGGCAATATTCGCTCCGCCCGCGCCGACATCGCCGGCGCGCGGGCCGACCTGCGGACGATCGAGCTCGACCTCGCCGCCCAGGCCGCGGCTCAGCTGGCGAACTATCGCACGGCCCAGCGGCTCGTCGGCTGGTACGAGCAGGACATCCTGCCCAAGGCCCGCGAGACGGTCACGCTCACGCAGACGCTCTACGGCCGCGGCGAGGTCACCTTCCTGAGCCTGCTTCAGGCCCAGCGGATTCTCACCGAGACCGAGCTCGTCTACGTCGACACGCAGGAGACCCGCTGGCAGGCGGCCGTCCAGATCGCCGACCTGCTCCAGCTCGAGGAGTTTCCGCCGCTCGTGACCTCGCCGAGCGCCCGGGACAATCCGATCCCGGCCGAGGTCGCGGAGCCCAACCGGCTGCCCTGGATGAATCCCCCGGCTGCCGCGCGACCCGCACGCCCGGGCCGTGAGCGACTGCCCGCCGTGCCGCCCGGCGCGGCCGTGCAGCCGCTGCCGAAACCCTGACGGGTACCGAAAGCCTGACGTTTAGAGCACGTCTTGCGTAGGTGCAGGGACGACGGGGCAAACCAAGGTGGGTACGCGAAGGGGGTCGGCGAACGCTCGAGGAGCATCGGGCCGCCCCGGCCCACGCGACGAGACTTTTGCCGCCCCCGAGCCGGCGACACACGTATCTCGGATGCGCTCGAGCGAGACGCTTTCCGCGCGAGCCCGCGGCCATCGCGCGATCAGCGATAGAAGGTGTCGAACGCGGCGTCGTGCAGGGCGTGGAGACGGGGCCACGGCCCGTGGTCGTGCGTGCCGAGCCGCGGCTCGCACGGCCCCCGAT
>JBJTBO010000179.1:0-5437 GCA_046091445.1 Planctomycetaceae bacterium
GGCGTCACCGCAGCGGGTGTGATCGTGCCTTCCAAGTGGGTATTCCCGCCTGAGCGGACGTTGGTCGGGCGTTCCGGGCGATGGTACGCTCGACGGGTGAGGGCGGATGCCGGCATGCGACGTCGCACCGGTCCTCGAGGAGCGGCGATGACGCACCGGGAGATGATCATGACCGACAGGGTGCTGGTTCGCGACGAGGCTCCCGACGTGGCTGGCCCTTCGTCAGGCCGCGGCCTGACGCGGGCGTTCGACGGGCGGCACGGCACGGCCCCGAGCCGGTCCCGGGCCGGGTCATGCGGACCGACGAGCCTGATGCTCATGGTGGTCGCGTGGCTCGCCGGCGTCGCGACGGCGGACGAGCCGGCAAAGCCCGCAGCCCCGCAGGCACCGCCGAACACCGCCGCGGAGTCGAAGCCGGGCACGCCCCCGTTCGCCGTCCTGCTGAAGGACGCCGTCCGGGTGGACGGGCTCGTGCCGCTGTGGCGGAAGGACGGCAAGGTCTACGCCGAACTCTCGAACGCCATGCTCGACAAGGAGTTCTTCGTCCTCATCTCGATCGCGCGTGGCATCGGCGATCGGTCGGTGCTCGGCGGGCTGAGCCTGGGATTCGGCGACGACTGGGTATGGGTCTTCCGCAAGGTCGACGATTCCATCCACGTCGTGCGCAAGAACGTGCGTTTCTTCGCCGACAAGGGCAGCCCCGAGCAGAAGGCGGTCGACCTCGCCTACACCGACAGCGTGCTCTTCAGCGTGCCGATCGCCACGACGAGCCCTGGGGGCGGGCACGTCATCGACCTCGGACGCATCTTCCTCTCCGACCTGCCGCGGATCGGGAACCGCCTGCCGGGATTCAGCTTCGCCGGCGACCGCTCGACGTGGGCCCGCGTGAAGGGCTTCCCCGACAACGTCGAGCTCGAGGTGGCCGCGACCTACGGGTCGAGCGGCAGCACGAGCCTCGACACCGTGCCTGACAGCCGCGGCGTGACGGTGACGGTCCACTACTCCCTGAGCCTGCTGCCACAGAATGCGTACCGCCCACGGCTCGCCGACGACCGCGTCGGCTACTTCGTGACGGCGCTCAAGGACTTCTCGCAGCAGGTCGACGAGGATCGCTTCGTGCGCTACATCAACCGCTGGAACCTCGAGAAGGCCGATCCGAAGGCGGCCGTCTCGCCGCCGAAGAAGCCGATCGTGTTCTGGATCGAGAAGACCGTGCCCTTCCGCTACCGCGCGGCGATCCGGGACGGCATCGAGGCGTGGAACGAGGCGTTCGAGAAGGCGGGCTTCGCCAACGCCATCGAGGTGCGACAGCAGCCCGACCAGACCGACTGGGATCCCGAGGACGTCAACTACAACACGTTCCGCTGGATCACCGCGGGGCAGGGATTCGCGATGGGTCCGTCTCGCGTCAATCCCCGCACGGGCCAGATCCTCGACGCCGACATCATTTTCGACGCCGACTTCCTGCAGTTCTGGCGGCAGGAGTACGAGACCTTCACGCCGCAGTCGGTCGCACGGCTCACCGGCGGCGATCCGCCGGGCCGCCGGGCCGGGGCGTGGACCTCCGACCACGACGACTGCCCGACGTGCCGCGCGGCGGGCACGGCGGCCTGTCAGATCTTCGACGGCCATGCCCGCGAGACCGCGCTGGCGGCCGCCGCGCTCGCCGCGGCCGCTCCGGGCGGCCTGTCGGAGGCGGAGAAGGAGAAGCTCGTGATCCAGGGGCTCACGCTCGTGACGATGCACGAGGTGGGGCACACGCTCGGTCTGCGGCACAACTTCAAGGGAAGCGCGTTCCGCTCGCTCGCCGACATCAACGACGTCGCCAAGACCTCGAGCGGAGGCGCCAGCACGAGCGTGATGGACTACATCCCCGTGAACATCATGCCGAAGGGGAGGACGCAGGGCGACTACTATGCCGCGCGTCTCGGCGCGTACGACGTGTGGGCGATCGAGTACGGCTACAGGCCGCTCGCGGCGTCGTCACCCGAGGGGGAGCTCGGGGAACTCGAAAAGATCGCCGGGCGCAGCGGCGAGCCGGCGCTCGCCTATGCGACCGACGAGGACACGGAGTGGGGCGACCCCGACCCGCTCTCCAACCGCTTCGATCTCGGCGACGACCTGGTCGCCTTCGCCCGTGCCCGGGCCGAACTCGTCGCGCAGGTGATGCCGGTCGTCGTCGAGCGGATGGCCACCCGCGATGCCGACGGCTCCGGGGGCGGCTACGAGCGGGTGCGGCAGGCGTTCGGCGTGCTGCTGGCGACCCACGGCAAGGCGATGGACACCGCCGCACGACTCATCGGCGGCCTCGTGACGTCGCGCAGCCACCGCGGCGACGCCAACGCGCGTCCGCCGTTCACCGTGGTGTCCCCCGCGAAGCAGCGCGAGGCGCTCGAACTGCTCGAATCGCAGCTCTTCGCCACGAAGCCCTTCACGTTCCCACCCCAGCTCTACAACCAGCTGGCCGCGAGCCGCTGGTCGCACTGGGGCACCCAGGAGGTGGACCGTGAGGACTACCCCGTGCACGAGGCGATCCTGATGTGGCAGGATCGCGTGCTCGGCAGGCTGCTCGACCCGCTCGCGCTCGCCCGCATCCGCGACAACGAACTCAAGATCCCGGCCGACGAGGATGCCTTCACGATGGCCGAACTGCTCGAGCGACTGTCGCGGTCGAACATCACGGAGGTGCGGACCACGGGGCCGGGCGACTACACGCCGCGCAAGCCGGCGATCGACACGCTCCGCCGGGGTCTGCCGCGGGCGTATGTCGCCCGGCTCGCCGGCATCGCCACGGTCGGCGGAGCCGCCAACGCCGACGCCCAGGCGCTCGCCGCCGAGCATCTGCGGACGATCGACACCGACATCTCAACGCTCCTGGCGAAGGATGACGTCAAGCTCGACGCGTACTCGCGGGCCCATCTTTCCGAGACGCAGGCGCGCGTCCGTGCCGTGCTCGACGCGCGGCTCACGCTGCCGCGTCCCTGACGTCCGCACGCTCCGGGAGGGTCCGCATGCGACTGGTGGTCGCGGTCCTGCATCCGGGGCTCGTCGAGGGCGTGCGCCAGGCGCTCGCCGCGATCCACGTCACCCGCATGACGGTCGCCGACGCACACGGCTATGATCTCGAGGTGCCGGACGTCCTTGCCCAGGAGGTCGTGCTCGAAATCGCAGTGAACGACGACTTCGTGGGACGCACGCTCGATGCCGTGGCGGCGGTGATCGGTGCCGGCGGCGACCCGACCGCGGGCCGCGTGCGCGTGCTGCCGATGGCCGAGGCCGTCCAGATCTACCGCTCGGTGCGGGGTCCGGAGGCGGTCTGACCGCCGGCCATCACCGGGGCACGGCATGGCGGCGGGCTGAGGCGGCGGACGGGAAGACACGGAGGAGCATGCGATGGACGATCTCCTTATCCTGCTCGTCTCGCCGGACCTCATGGCGACCAGTCGTGTCGCCGCGCGCGGCCGCGAGCACGGTGCACGGGTGGAGACGCTGCGGACCCTCGATGGCCCCGGGCCCGAAGGGCCCTGCGACGTCGTCCTGCTCGACCTGCAGGGCGTGCCGGGCGACGCCGCCGTCATCGTCAGCCGGCTGCGTTCGGTGGTGGGCGAGCCGCAGGGCGACGCACGGGGAGACTCGGCGCGGGCGACGCTCCCGCGGCTCGTCGCCTTCGGTCCGCACGTCGCGCGGCAGCGGCTCGACGATGCCGTCGCGGCAGGCGCCGACGAGGCGATCAGCCGGGGCGAACTCCTCGGCTCGTTCCCGGCGCTCGTCCGTCGCTGGCGCGGGTGAGGATCACGCGTGCGGCCGCGGCGTGGGCGTCAGCCCGCCGTGCCCGGTTCGTCGAGCACGACCTCGTCGCGTTCCGTGCCGTCCACGTCCTGCCGCAGGAGCAGATAGCCGGCCGTGACGAGCGACCAGAAGTAGCCCCCGCCGAACGACGACACGCGCGTCTCGACCCCGCGGTGCCAGAAGGCGATCGCCCGCATGCCCCAGGAGGCGTCGGCACCGCCCGCGAGCCCCGCGAGCACCTGCTCGGTGCGGGCGTGCCCCATCCCGAAACTCGCCGCCCACACCGCCAGCCCGCTCGTCGCATCGGCGAAGACACCCGCTGCCGCGAGCGCGGGCACGGCCACGACCACCGCCACCGCGCCGTAGAACGCGACGTGCAGCGGCCGCTGGTACAGGTACGAAAACGCCGTCGAGATCGCCTGGAAACTGTCACCGCGCTCGACACCGACGCACGCCACCATCAGCGGCCAGCCCGCCGCGACGCCGATGGCGAGGATCGCCAGCACCAGCGCGCCGGCGAGCACGAGCGGCCAGACCACCCCGGCGATCGCGAGCCCCCAGCCGGTGCGCATGAGCAGCCCCAGCACCGCGCCGGGCACGCTGAGCACCGCGATGCCGGCGAGCACGAAGAGCACGGAGTTGAAGGCGGGGAGCCATTTGCGGGATCCGTAGAGCGTGGCGCCGACGACGCCGGGCGCCTCCTCACCCGAAAGCGAGAGGCCCACCTGCCTGCTGATGGCGGTGCCGAAGATCGCCCAGACCAGGATGAACCAGCCGAGACGGAGCAGGGCACCGGTCATCTCGGCGAAGCTCGCCGAGGCGCGAAAGGGCACCCCGAGGAGGCCGATCACGTCGGCGGCCGTGCGTGGCAGGAGCGTCGCGGCCCGCGCGAGCCAGGGCACGCCGCGGCGACTCGGGACCAGACCGGCGGACGGGAGGGAGGCGATGCCACCTCCTTCGGCGTCGGCCACCACCGGACGCGCCACGCCGGGAATGCCGAGCTGATCCGCGATCGACCAGCCAGCCCACGCGGCCACGGCGCCGAATGCCGCAAGCAGGATCACCGACGGCGAGAAGGCCGCACCGGCCGCCCGCACGAGCAGCCACCAGGGCAACGCCTCGCTCCAGCGGATTTCGTGAACCACGCCTCCGGGCGGGACACTCCCGGTCATCGTCCTGTCGGTCGTCATGGTGCCCTCGATCCTGCACGCGCACGCGGACCTGACGCCGGTGCCGATTCACGCGTGGCGCCGGAGTATAGGGCACCCGATCCGATCGCGCAGGCGGGTCATTCGTCGTCCGCGGGATGCGCCGGGCCGCCCGTGCCCGCCTGCTCGTCCTCGTCATCCTCGGCTGCGTGCCGGGGAAGCGGCACCTGGTAGGACTCGCCGAGCCATCGGCCCAGATCGATGAGGCGGCACCGCTCGCTGCAGAAGGGCGCGGTGGTCGCGACGACCAGGTCGACCGCGGCCGAGCAGACCGGGCAGCGGGGCATCGCTCAGTCTCCCTGCGACGCCGGCTTGGACGAACCGCCCCCCGAGCCGCCGCCGTCGGACGACGACCCGCCCTGCTTGCCCGCCGGCTTCGCATCCCCCCCGGAGTCGGCCGCCGCGCCCTTTTTGTACGACTCGCTGCGGTAGTCGGTCTT
>JBJTBO010000180.1:0-10668 GCA_046091445.1 Planctomycetaceae bacterium
AGGTGTCGGAGGCCGGGAGTTTCCGGGCGGGCGCGCGCGCGCCGCGCGGCGTGCGTGGGAGGGTGCGGAATCGCGGGCATGGCTCGGGTCGTCCTGCAGTCGTCCGGGGGTCGTCCTGGAGGGGCCGGAAGGTAACGACCCGGGGGCGGAGCGGCCAGACCACTCCACGCCCCGGATGACGGCTCGGAATTGCGTGTGGGCGGGGATTTCGGACATGTCCGGCACGATTGGGGTTGTCCCGCGGCGGGTCGCATGGTCGCATGGCGTCGCGAAGCGGTGGACGTCCTTCATGTGGACCTCGGCGGTAGCGGGTCATGAGCGCGACTGTGCCTGCGGCGAATGACGAACCGGACCGGCTGCCCCGGCGGCTGCACGGGCCGTCGCGCGGGGTGGAGCGAGGGCCGGCCGTCTCGGTCATGCCACGTCGTCGTCTCCTGCTCGCGGGGGCGACCTGGTGCGCGATGCGGGCGGTCGCGGAGGAGCCGGTCGAGGCACGGTCCACGCTGCGCGTGACGACACGCGCCGGCGGCGCGACCCGTGTGCTGGACGGCCGCATGATCGTCGAGGCAGCGGATGGCGGCCTGCTCCTCGCACTCGCCGATCAGCGGTACGAGATTCTCCAGCCGGACGAGATCGTGTCACGGGAGCGGCTCGGGGCGCCCCCGCTCGCGCCGACGCCCAAAGACCTCGGGCAGCGCATCCAGGCCGAACTCCCCCCGGGCTTCGAGACGCACGTCACGCGGCACTACGTCGTCTGCTTCGACACGTCGCGGGACTACGCCCGGTGGGCGGCGTCGCTCTTCGAACGACTCGCCGAGGCCTTCCTGAACTACTGGTCGAAGGCGGGACTGGAGGTCGCGGCCCCTCGCGAACCGCTCATCGTCGTCATCTTCGCGGAACGCGAGGGCTACGAGCGCTACGCTGCGCGCGACCTCGGCGCGGCGGTCGATCGCGTCGTCGGCTACTACAACCTCATGAGCAATCGCGTCGCGACGTACGACCTCACGGGCAGCGAGTCGCTGCGGTCGGGTGCCGCAGGGGGCGTCCGCCGCGGCCCCGCCGAGATCCTCGCCCTTCCGGATGCCGCCCCCCTGGTGTCGACGCTCGTGCACGAGGCCACGCACCAGATGGCATTCAACTGCGGGCTGCACGCGAGACTGGCCCCCGTCCCCGTCTGGGTGAGTGAGGGGGTCGCGACGTTCTTCGAGACGCCCGACCTGCGGAGCCGATCCGGATGGCGGGGCATCGGCACGGTCAATCGGCACCGACTGGAGCGATTTCGGCGCACATATCGTCCGGGAGAACTGGAGGCCCTCGTCGGTACCGACGATCGCTTCCGCGACCCCGCCACGGCGCCGGATGCCTACGCGGCCGCCTGGGCGCTCACGTGGTTCCTGATCTCGACGAAGCATGATCCGTTCGTGCGATACCTCGGGGCGATGGCGGCGAAGACGCCCTTCGCGGCCGACACACCGGCCCGGCGACTGGAGGATTTCTCCGCGGCCTTCGCGGCAGCGCCCGCCGACCTGGAGCCCGCGCTCGAGCGGCACATGGCCCGGCTGGAGGCACGGACGCCCTGATCGGCATGGCGTGGTTCAGGCCGATTGCCACGGTTTCGGCCCCCGGTTCGTCACCACCGGTAGAATCGGAAGCCTCGTCATGGAGACGGCCGACGCGGGCCGATGAGCGACGCGGCGGGGCCTGTGGCCGGATGCGTCCGGCCGCGGTGGGTGGTCGACAGACTCCGCAGGGGGATAGCGTCATGCCGGTCGACAGGTCACGAACGCCGCTCTACATCACGCTCATCGTCTTCGTGATGCTCTCGTTCGTGCTGGCGATCACGACCTATCTCTTCTTCCAGCAGCGCACCGACGCCCTGCAGCAGCGCGCCGCCGCCGAAGCCGAACGGGATACCGCCCAGCGCGATCAGCGCACGGTGACGTCGGAGAACGAGCGGCTCCGCGCCGTCATCGGCATGGCGAAGGACACCGCCGACACGATCGAGGCGGAACGGAACCAGCTCTTCGAGCAGCAGTTCGCCAGCTACACGGACGGCGAAAAGACGTTCGTCAAGCTCGTGGCGTGGCTCAATGCCGCCCTCGCGCAGCTCAACCAGGAGAAGCGGGATCTCGAGCAGCAGAAGGCGTCGCTCGAGGACGAGATGAAGAAGGCGGTCGACCAGGCCGTGCAGGACCGCCAGCGCGCCGAGCAGCAGGCGACCGCCGCGCGTGACGAGTCGATGAAGCTCGAGACCGACTTCCAGGACCGTCGGAAAGAGACCGAGGCGAAGATGGGCGACCTGGTCACGAAACAGCAGGAGGCCGACGCCCGCGCCGAGCAACTGCAGGCGGTCATCGCCGGCATCGCCGAGCTGGGCCAGTTCCTGACGAACGACGTGCGCACGCTGACGGTGGGATCGAAGACGCGGGATTCGAGCGATCGGCGCAAGAAGTTCGAGGCGGAGGCGAGCGATACCGAGAAGCTCAAGATCGTCCGCGAGGAGCTGCAGTTCGCCGAGCAGACCATCCAGCGGCTCAACGCCACGCTCGACCGGCTCCGTGTCGCGACGCCCGCCCTGCAACGCACGGTGCGCGAGGCGACACCGCGTGACGAGCGCATTGATGGGTTCGACGGCCGGATCATCGACGTCGACGAGGCCGATCGGTCCGTGCTCGTATCGACGTCATCCACGCTCGGCATCCGGCCGGGGCTGGTCTTTTCCGTGTTCGACCCTTCCGATCCGCGTCCGGTCGAGGGGGACCGAAAGGCGGTCATCGAGGTGGTGCAGGTGGAGGGGCCACGGACGGCGCGAGCCCGCATCGCGCGTGACGCCGTGGAGCAGCCCATCCTCTCGGGCGACGGGATCGCGACGAGCCTCTGGTCCCCGGGGGTCGCTGCGGAAGTCGTGATCGTGGGCTACGTCGATTTCCAGGGATCGCCCGACGACACGGCGGTGCTCAAGCGACTCGTGGAGCGGGCGGGAGCCCGCGTCAGCGAGGATGTGACGGCGCGGACGAGCCTCGTGGTCGATGCCGGACCGCCGCGCGCGGACCTGCTGGCGGGAGGTCGGGTGAAGAACTGGCGGAAGCCCGATCAGGATCGTCAGAAGAACGCGGTGCAGGAGGCCCGAGCGCGGGGGGTGCGGGTCGTGGGGCTCGAGGGGTTGTTCGAGATGCTGGGGCTGGATCCCGTGGCCTTCCGGGGTAACGTCCTTCCCCGGTCGGGATCCACGGGGACGCCCGGAGCGTTCTGAGCGGGCGCCATCCCGATCGCGGGGCACGGCTTCGTGTCGCCGCGTGGCGCGATACACTTCGCCCCGAGGGTGGCTCTGGCGGCGGACGACTGTCGCCCGCACCGAGTGCCCGCCTCCGGGAGGAATGCCACGTGTCGCGTCGAGTCTGGTCCGCCATCGCGTGCGTCGGACGCGGTTCGCTTCTTGGTCTCGCCTGCGCACTCGTCGCGGGTGCGTGCGTCATGTCGGGCGGAGGAGTCGTCGCCGCCGATCCGGGCGATGCCGCGTTCGTACCGATCTTCGACGGCAAAACGCTCGACGGTTGGGAGGGCAAGCCCGAGTTCTGGCGCGTGGAGGATGGCACCATCATCGGCGAGACCACCGCCGAGAAGCCGACCATGGGCAATACGTTCCTCGTGTGGCGGCAGGGCCTGCTCGACGACTTCGAGCTCACGCTGCAGTACCGTCTCACCGGTGGCAACAGCGGCATCCAGTACCGCAGTCGTGATTTCGGCGACTTCGTGGTCGGCGGGTATCAGGCCGATTTCGAGTCGGGCACGAAGTTCTCGGGAATCCTCTACGAGGAGCGGGGGCGCGGCATCCTCTGCCTGCGGGGGCAGCGGGTGACGATCGGGGCGGATGGCGAGAAGCGGCCCGGCGAGCCGATCGGAGACGCAGCGAAGCTCCAGGAGGGCATCCGTCTCGGTGACTGGAATGACTATCGCATCGTCGCCAAGGGGCCGCGGCTCCAGCACTTCATCAACGGGCAGCTCATGTCGGAGACGACCGACGACCAGGTGGACAAGCGGTCGCTCGAGGGCGTGCTCGCGCTGCAGGTGCATGCCGGGCCGCCGATGAAGGTGGAGTTCAAGGACATCCGCCTGAAGCGGCTGAAGCTCGCCGACGGCCGGAAGAAACTCGTGATGGTCGCGGGTCGGCCGAGCCACGGCCCGGGTCAGCACGAGCACCGCGCCGGGGTGATGCTCCTCGAGAAGTGCCTCGACGGCTTCACGGCGCCGCACGCCATGCCCGAGCTGGTGACGGCGGTGCACACCGGAGGCTGGCCCGCCGATCCCACCGCGTTCGACAACGCCGATGCGATCTTCTTCTTCGCCGACGGCGGCAACGGGCACCCCGTGGTGCAGAGCAACCGGCTCGCGCAGATCGACGCGCTCGCGAAGCGGGGCGTGGGCGTCGCCTGCCTCCACTACGCGGTGGAGGTGCCCAAGGAGAAAGGTGGTCCGGAATTCCTCGACTGGACCGGCGGCTACTTCGAGACGCACTGGTCGGTGAATCCGCACTGGATGCTCGCCCAGACGCGTCTGGCCGAGGGCCATCCGATCTGCCGCGGCGTGAAGCCCTTCGAGATCAACGACGAGTGGTACTACCACATGCGATTTCGCGAGCCGAAGACCGGGCTGACCGACATTCTCACCGCCGTCCCGCCCGACGCGACGCGCGAGCGTCCGGATGGTCCGCACAGCAACAATCCGACGGTGCGGGGCAACAAGGGTTCGCGCGAGGTGCTCGCGTGGGCCTACGAGCGCCCCGCCGGTGGACGCGGCTTCGGCTGCACCGGCGCGCACTTCCATGCCAGCTGGGAGAACGAGGACTTTCGCCGCCTGATGCTCAACGCACTGATGTGGACGAGCGGTCTGGAGGTTCCGGAGGGAGGCGTGCCGTCGATGCTCACCGCCGAGGATCTCACCGCCAACCTCGACGACAAGACGCCCAAGCCCAAGCCGGCTCCCGCCAACGCCGCGGCCGGCACCTGAGGAAGCATGCGATGCCGAACATCACGGTGGCCGGGGTCGGGACGTTCCAGGTGCCGGCCGGCAAGCGCCTGGTCAACGCCCTCGAGGACGAGTGCGGCATCGACCAGCTGCACTCCTGCGGCGGCGTCGCCCGCTGCACGACGTGCCGCGTCGTGTTCTCGGCAGGCGAGCCGGGACGCATGACGAAGGCCGAGCGGGACGTGCTCGCGGCGAAGGGCGTCGCCGGTACGCCGGGGCTCCGGCTCTCGTGCCAGATCACCTGCGATGCCGACATGGCGATCGAGGCCCCCAGCCGCCTCGCCGGTTCCGGCAGGGCGGACGCCGGGCGCCGGGCGGCCGACGCGGTCGAGCCGCCGCCGGAGTGGGTGTGAGGCCTCGGGCTCAGCCCCCGAGCAGCGGACGCAGGAAGGCGGCCGAGTGCCGGGCGGTGTCGAGCCACAGGTGCGACTGCCGGGGCAGTTCGACGTGGAGTCCGCCGCGGTAACCGCCGGCCGTCAGGGCGTCGAGCGCGGCCGCGAAGTCGACGTCACCCGCGCCGAGAGGCAGATGCTCGTGACGGCAGGCCAGCATGTCGTCCACGTGCACGTTGACGACGTCGCGGGCCCGTGCGGCGAGGCGGGCCCCCATCGGACGCTCCCCCATGCACTCGAGGTGGCCGAGATCGACCGTGAGGCCCAGGTGGGCGGGGCGACCCAGCCGGTCGCGCAGCTCATCGCAGCGGTCGAGGGTGTCGATGAACATGCCCGGTTCCGGCTCGAAGCCGAGCCGCACCCCACGCCTGGCCGCATGAGCCAGCACCGGATGGAACGCCGTCGTGATCCGCTCCCACAGGACGGCCGCTGGAGCGGCGTCCCGGACGACGCCCGCCCAGAGCGAGACGCAGTCCGCGTCGAGATCGCCGGCCACGTCGACCGCACGCACGAGCAGGTCACTGCGACGACCCCGCGCGGCGGCGCTGCCGGAGACGAGCGTGGGATCGTGCTTGACCAGCGGGTCGAGCAGGTGTCGGGCGCCCGTCTCGATCACGCACCGCATGCCGGTGGCGGCGAGCGCCTGCCGCCACCGCGTCAGCTCCGCGGCGATGTCCGGTGCGAACGGATCGAGGACGTGTCGGTCGAGCGTGATGGCCAGCGATTCGTAGCCGAGTTCCGCGAGCGTCGGCAGCACCGTCGCGGGATCGACGTCCGCGAGCGTGTTCGTGCTGAAGCCGAGTCGCATGGGCGGGGACCCGGATGGGCGGGTGTGACGACGGCAGCGACCGCGATCGGACGTCGTCGGCTCCCGTCGGCGGCACGAGCCGCCGGCCGACGACGGGCACGACGAGCAGGGACAGGATGACGAAGGCCCATCGTTCACCGCACTCCGCCAGCACGTTGATCGCGTCGAGCGTGATGATCGACAGGATCGCGTTGCCGACGGCCGCCTGGATGGAGGCGGGCGCGGGGGAGACGAGTGCCGGGAGCGAGCGGACGAGGATCGACGCGGAGATGATCCCCCAGAGCAGCAGCCAGTTCGATACGGGCAGGGCCGTGCCCGGCAGAGGCATATCGCCGCCGAAGAGACGCCAGACAGGCGCGGCGGAGAGCACGAGCCCGGCGGCCATCACCGCCGCACCGAGACGCAGCGTCAGGCGGTCGGGACCACGTGCGGCGCTCTCCGATTCGGAAGCCCGCACGGCCAGGGCCTCGTCCCGGGCGAAGATCGTGATGCCCGCGACGTACGTTCCCATGCCCAGCGGCAGGAGCCACTGCGGGCCGTGCGGGCCGCCGCCGGCAGTGAGGCCGAGCAGCCAGGCCAGCGCGCGGCAGATGCCCATCGCCACGGGGCCCCAGGCGGTCGCCTTC
Source organism: Planctomycetaceae bacterium (assembly GCA_046091445.1). Classification (GTDB taxonomy): domain Bacteria; phylum Planctomycetota; class Planctomycetia; order Pirellulales; family UBA1268; genus QWPN01. The sequence goes on from JBJTBO010000180.1 coordinate 6,852, forward strand.
AGGCCGGAGTCGTAGGACCAGATGGCGAGCACCAGTCCGACGCCGACGAATGCCGGCCAGGGCGACGCGCTTGCGAAGGCGGCGCCGCACGCCGCGGCGGCACCGACCACGAGCAGCAGGCCGCCCGCCGCGAACGCGGTGGAGCGAGCAATGACGCCGCGCGGCAGCGGGCGCTCGGGGCGTTCCATCCGGTCGACGTCGAGGTCGTAGGCGTCGTTGAGCACCATGCCGGCCGCGTAGAGCGCCACCCCGGCGCCGACCGCCCACCACGCCTCCGGACCGGGCCACGCGAGGTCACCGCGCAGGCCGGCCGCGACGAGGTACCCGGCCGCCACGTCGGCGACGACGGTCGCGTGGTTCGGCAGCCGCAGGAGCCTGATCCAGTCGAGCGCGGTCGCACGTGCCGCCATGTCAGGCGAGCTCCACGCCCGCCGCGTTCGCGACCGCGAGCAGGTGGGCGCGGGCGGCGCGGGCCGCCTCGTCGGGGCGGTCCCGGTAGGGGTAGAGCTCGACGGTCACCCAGGCGTCGGGCGAGCAGGCCGCGATCGCGCGGAGCACGGCCGCGAAGTCGATCGCCCCCTCTCCCGGCACGAGATGGTGATGCACGCGCGTCGCCGCGATGTCCTCCACGTGGTAATGCCGCGTGTGGCTCTTCATCCGGGGCACCCACTCGGCCGGATCCTCACTCACGCAGAAGGCATGGCCGACGTCGAAGTTGAGCCCGAGCGACGTGTGGTCGAGACGCGACGCGAAGTCGAGGTACTCCCCGAACCGCTCGATCAGCAGTCCCGGCTCCGGTTCCACGAGCAGGGCCACGCCGCACGCGGCCGCCACCTCGAGGACGGGCCCGATCTCGTCGAGGAAGATCGCCAGCGCCTCCTCCCGGGTCTGCCCCGGCTGCACCTCGCCGCCGGGCTCGGTCGAGATCGACCTGGCACCGAGTTCCGCCGCCAGCCCGAGCGCGCGCTTCGTGTGCTCCCGGCGGATCGCCCGGTAGTGCGGGTCCGGGTCGGTCCACCCCGGATGCCAATAGGGCTGCCTCGGGTCGGCGACCGCGTTCATCATGAACGCGTTCATGTTGGAAATCACGAGCCCGTGGTCCTCGAGGGCCCTCCGGATCGCGGCCTTCTGACCGGCGAGCAGACCGGCGGGCCACGCGTGCGGCACGTCGGCGAGCAGTTCGATGCCGCCGTAGCCCGCCGCGGCGATCCGCTCGATCGCGGCCTCAACCGGCACGTCCAGGTAGGCGTTGGAACTGAAGGCGAGCCGGAGCGGCATGGCGGGCGTGTCCCGGTGGAAGCCGGAAAGTCTATCACCACGGAGATGGCCAGAGCACGAGCACGTCGTCCACCCACGCGGGACGCAGTGGCAGCCTCTCGAGCTCGGTGTAGTACATCGCCGACGGATCGACGCGGCGGGCCTCCATGAGGGCGACGTGCCTGGCCACGGGACCGAGTTCGAGGACCCACGGCAGCAGGCCGCACCAGACGAGCGCCGTCAGCGCTGCGGCCGCCGCGAGCCGCGCGGCCGGGGACCGCCGGAGCGGCGCGAGGCCCGTCATGGAGCCACCGCCTTGCGAAACAGCCACCCGAACGTGAGGCTCGCCATCGCCAGCGTGAGGACGAGGTTGAGCGCCTGTCCCAGGAGGTAGAGCACGACGGGCCGGCCGCTGGCGAGCAGCGGGGCGAGCTCACGGACGTTGGTCTGCAGACCCATGCAGACGAACCCCGCGCAGAACAGCCAGCCCCGCACCCGAGCGGTGAAGCCGGTCGTGGCCCCCTCGACCCACAGCGCCTCGGCGGGACCGAGGCCGTGGAGCGCGGAGCAGACGAGCGACGCCCCGAGGAAACCGAGGATGAAGCGTGGAAACCGGCGCCACGCCTCGCCCAGGAGCGTGCCGCGCGGGCCGGAGACGTCGCGGTCGATCCAGCCGGCCCAGTAGGCGGCCACGGCGAAGGCGATCAGCCCGATCATGGAGTTCTGGATCATCTTCACGGTCGCGGCGACCTCGCCCACGTCCCTGCCGAGCGATTCACCGGCCGCGACGACCGCGCCGGTGGCATCGATCGTGCCGCCGATCCAGGCGCCGCCCACGAGCGGATCGAGCCCGAGTGCGCGGATCGCGGGCGGCATCGCGACCATCATGATGACGGTGAAGAAGAGCGAGAGGCCGATCGCCAGCGACAGCTCCTCCTTCTTCGCGCGACACGCCGCTCCCGTGGCGATCGCCGCCGACACGCCGCACACCGACATGTCCGCCGCGAGCGTCATGCAGAGCGGCCGGGACGGGATGCGGAGCGCGTGCACGCCGAACAGGTAGGTGCTGACGAGCACGACGGGCGTGACGATCCAGGCGGTCATCAGTCCCGGCAGGCCGAGGGCGAGGAGCCGACTCACGAGCACCTCGGCACCGAAGACGACCAGTCCCGTCTTGATAAAGAACTCACCGAGGAGGGCGGGCGTGAGCCACCGCGGCACGCCGCCGACGTTGCCGACGAGCAGACCGACGGCGAGCGCCCAGAGGGGATACTCGAGGTTGTAGAACTTGACGACCTTCTGCGCGGCGAGGAGATACGCCAGGCACGTGAGCGCCGCGAGCAGCGCCCCGCCCGGGAGGAACCGCCGGACGCTACCACCGCCGAGCACCGCGCCGAGCGTGCCGACTGCCACCACCCAGCCCATGCCGAGCGCCACCGGCGCGACGGCGAATCGGCCGCTCCCGTCACGGAACGCCGCCAGGGGCGAATCGGTCCAGGTCCCCGGCAGTCCGACCGTGGCGGCCAGCGGCGTCGGCCAGCCCTTCGGGTGGGCTTCCCGGCTCACGCGATCGCCGTCGGGGCGCCCGGCCCATGTCACGGCCAGGGCCAGGATCAGGAGGCCCGCGCCGATCAGCACCGCCGCGAGGTCTTCGTGCAGGCCGCGTCCCCTGCCGACATCGCCCGATCCCGTCTTCGCGCGGTCCTCGACGCTCGCAGGCATGCTCTGGCATCCGGACGTGGCGGGCCGCGGGCCCCGATCAGCTCGACGCACTACGATACCGCGCGAGGGCCGCCTGGAAGACCGCACGCGAGAGGGCGAGTGAGGCGCAGGCGGCGAGCAGCGCGGTCCCCACGGCCCACCAGGCCTCGCCGGCGAGCGGTCGGGCGAGCACCCGCGCCGGCACGTTGACCACCAGCAGGATGGGAATCACGAACGTGCAGACCGCACGCAGCGGTCCGCCCCAGGGTCCCGCGTAGATCTCGGCCGGATAGCGGGAGAAGTTCGTGAGATAGAACCAGAAGTCGTAGAGGCTCTGGTTGCGCCCCATGAGGATCGTCGCGGCCGCGAGCATGATGACGAGGCCGTACAGGATCGCGACGCCGCACAGGATCGTCAGCGGATAGACCAGCCATGCGATCGGCCCGGGGGCGTGCTCGAGACGGGGCACGGCCCACGCCACGAGCCCGACGCCGACGAGGCCGTTGGCGAACGACGAGAAATCGACGCGATGCATGGAGACGAGGAACTGGGCGTCGAGCGGCTGGACGAGCACGGCGTCGAGCCCGCCCGTGCGCACCATTTCGGTGAGTTCCTCCGCGCTCGGCATGAAGAGCGCCTGCACGATCGAGTTGACGATGAGACCCGTGCCGACGAACGCGAAGAAGGGGGCCTTCGTCCAGCCGCTGCCGGCCCCGATCTCGGGCGTGAAGGTGAAGACCAGGAGATAGAAGGCGAGATTCATCGACATCCACCCGAGGCTCGTGAGGCACTCGAGCAGGAAGTTCGCGCGGAACGTCATGTCGCGCACGAGGCAGGCGCGGGCGAACGTGCGGAAGAT
>JBJTBO010000181.1:0-15543 GCA_046091445.1 Planctomycetaceae bacterium
AGCGGGCGAGCCCCGGGGGCCCGGTGCGGGCGCTGGCCCGCGCGGGCGCCCCCCCCCCCCGGGCGGTCGACCACCCGCCCCGGCGGGGGGGCGCCCCCCCCCCGCAGCCGCCAGACGCGCCCCGTGTCGGGCGTGACGCGCCCCTGATGGTGGCTCGCGTGATCGATCCGCTGCTCGTGGAAGTCGGCGACGTAGATCGCGCCGTCCGGTCCGCTCTTGATCTCGACGGGGCGGAACCAGGGGTCGCGGCTCTCGAGGATGAAGCCCGCATCCGCGGTGCGGAACGTCGCGCCCCGCGGCCGGATGTCGGCGGCGACCACGTGGCTCTGCAGCGGCGCGACGGCGAAGAGGCGTCCGGCGTGCCGCGGCGGCAGCGCATTCCCCTCGTCGATCACGAAGGTGTGCGTGAAGCGGGCGACCGGCGCGTGCTCGATGTGCTCGAAGAAGCCGAAGGTGAACGGGTTCGACAGGTCCCCGTGCTTGCCGAACCCCTTGCGGGAATAGCCGCCCTGGACGTAGTGGAAGCCGCGGGTGTCTCCCCCGTTGTGTCCGGAAAAGATCCGCCCCTTGGCGTCGATCTCGAGGCCGAAGGTGTTGCCTCCGCCCTCCGCGAAGACCTCGTAGCGTCGCGTCTCGGGATGGTAGCGCCAGACGAGCTGGCCCATCGAGAGGATCGGCGGTTCGTCGCTGCCGAAGCGTCGGAGCGCCCCCGAAACGGTGCTGCCGTGCGCACCGTAGAGCCAGCCGTCCGGCCCCCAACGCAGATGGCTGGCGACGGAGTGCGTATCCTCGATGCCGAATCCCTCGAGCAGGACCTCCGGATCACCGTCGGGCACGTCGTCCCCGTCACGATCGGCGTAGAAGAGGAGGTAGGGCGGGTTGAGGACGAACACGCCGCCACGTCCGCGGGCGAACGACGACGCGATCGACAGGCCGTCGATGAAGGTGCCGTGACGGTCGTACACGCCGTCCCCGTCGGTGTCCTCGTGAAACGTGATGCGATCCCGGCCCGGCACGTGCCGCGGCGGCGGCTCCGGCGTGCGGTCATACACGGTCCGCAGAAACGTATCCCGACTCACGGCGGTGAGACCGGCGGGGTGCGGATACTGGCGGTAGTTCATCACCCAGAGCCGTCCCCGCTCGTCGAAGTCGAGGAAGAGGGGCTGGCCGATCTCCGGCTCGGAGAGCGCGGCCTCGATGACGAGGTCGTCCGGCACGTCGAACCGCGCGAGCGACTCGGACACCGCCAGCGGGCCCTCCTCCCCCGGCAGGCGGCGCAGCGTCCGTTCGATGTCGGCCGTCGGCTCGACCTTCGCGAATGCGGCGGGTCCGGGGGGAAGCGCGGCGGCGTCGGCCTGCCGGCCCCAGTCGGGATCGTCCGCCGGCAGCGACAGCCATGTGCCGGCGAGCACGATCCCCTCGTCCCCGGCCAGGATCGCCGGCGGAGCGACGTTGAAGCCGCTGCGTCCGTCCCGTGCGTGGACGCGTATCGCCACGACGTTGGCCGCTCCCCAACGGAGCACCGCCGGGTCGATCCGGTGCCGGTCGGATCCACCGAGGCCGCTGCGAAACCTCGGCGGAAAGCTGCCGGAGACGCCGACCGAACGGCCGTTGATGACGATCTCCCGGGCGTCGTCGACGGGCTCGAGAAAGAACACGACCTCCCGGCCCCGCCACGTGTCCGGAACCTGGACGACGCTGCGGTACCACACGAATCCTCCCGCGCCGGCGGGCGGCTTCTTCCAGATCTCCGGAACAGCGACCTCCCGCGCCTCGGGCGGCGCGGCCACCGCGACGCGCATCCCCGTGACGACGGCGACGCATGGGCAGCCGACGATCGCCACGACGCACAGCACCGTGACCAGCCCGCCGCGCCGATTCGACCGGATGCCACTCATGACGACGCCCCCGAACCCGCACGCGACACGGGAGAAGGTTCCCCGATCAGGAGGGCCGCCCCCGGCTCCATGCCGCGCCAGGGTCGCCTGCGGCCCTCGGCCACGCGACGCAGAAAGCCGCCGAAGTCGTCGAGCAACGAATAGATGACCGGCACGGCGAGGAGCGTCAGCAGGAGCGAGAGGGTCTGCCCGCCGCTCGCCACCACCGCGATCGACCGGCGCTCCTCCGCCCCGGGACCGGTCGCGATCAGGAGCGGCAGCATGCCGGCCACGAACGAGATCGTCGTCATGAGGATCGGTCGCAGCCGGTCGCGGTTGGCGTCGAGGATCGCCTGCCGCTGCGGGAGGCCCGCGGCCTGAAGATCCTTCGTGTGATCCACCTGGAGGATCGCGGCCTTCTTCACCACGCCGAACAGCACGAGGATGCCGAGCGCGGAGTAGAGGTTGAGGGTCTCGCCCGTGGCCCACAGGCTCGCCAGGCCGAAGGGCACAGCCAGCGGCAGCGACAGGAGGATCGTCACGGGATGGACGAGATGCTCGTACTGGGCGGCGAGCACGATGTACATGAACACGATCGACAGCACGAAGGTCCACTGGAACTCCCCGAGCGTGCGCTCGAGCTCCCGTCCGCGGCCCATCACGCGTGCCGTCACGCCGGGGGGCAGGCCGATTTCCCGGGCCGCTTCCTGCGCGGCGACGATGCGGTCGCCGAGCGCGTAGCCGGGGGCGATGTTGGCCCGCAGCGCCACCATCCGCTGACGGTCGAGCCGATCGACGCGGCCGGCCTGCTCGATCACGTCGAAGGCGACGACGTTGTCGATCCGCGTGAGCGTCGCGCCCGCCGAGGTGCGGAGCGGCTCCGCCGCCGGCAGTTCACCCATCGGGTCGTCGGCGGTCGCGGCCATGACGCTGCTGGCGGGCTGGGGTCGTCCGCGGAGGTAGAGCTGCGAGATCGATTCGACGTCGCCGCGGTCGATGCCCACGAGCCGCAGTTCGACGTCATACACCTCCCCATCGGTCCGATCGCGATACCGCGACACGCGGTCGTCCCCCCCGACCGCGATCCGCAGCGTGTCGGCCACCTCCTGCACGGTGATCCCGAGGTCGGCCATCCGCTCGCGGTCGAGGCGGGCGAGCATCTGCGGCTTGTCGGTGCGGAGCGTGATGTCGACGTCCACCACACCCGGAATCCGCTCCATGCGCCGACCGAGCCGCTCGGCGAACGGCAGGAGCACCTCCACGCTCGGCCCGGTCAGCGAGAGGTCGATGTCGACCGGTGGTCCCTGCCGGAGCGACGTGAGGTTGCGGATCGCGGACCGCACCCCGGAGAGCCCCGCGAGCGCGGCACGGACCTCCGTCATCTTCTCGCGCTGCGTGAAATTGCCCCGCCACGCGGCCGCCGGATCACCCGCCAGCAGTCCCGCCCACAGCCGCCGCAGGCTCAGCGTCCGCTCGTCGATGTCGGTGAGCCGGACGTAGAGCGAGCCGCGGTTCACGTCGCCGGTCGACGCTCCGACCGTGGCCAGCACGAACTCGACGCCCGGGATCCCGCGCACCCGCTCCTCCGCCCGGCGCACGAATCCGTCCATCGCCTGCAGGCTCGTGCCCGCGCTGGCGGTCAGGCTCACCTCGAACTCCGACTCGTCGACGTTGGTTGGCACATAGTCCCGCTGGACGACCCCGAACAGCCAGACATTCGCCGCGATCACGGCGCACGAGACGGCCACCACGACCCAGCGGTGGTCGAGCGACCAGCGGAGGGTCGCGAGATAGCCACGTTCGAGCAGGGCGTAGGGGCCGCCGCGGGAGCCCTGACCGGCGGCCGCCACCCCCGGCCGCAGCAGCCGGCTGCACATCATCGGCGTGAGCGTGAAGCTCATCACCATCGAGACGAGGATCGCGACCGTGGCCGTGATGCCGAACTCGTAGAGCATGCGGCCGGTGACGCGGCTGAGAAACGACACCGGCAGGAACACGATGACGAGCGAGAGCGTCGTCGCGAGCACGGCGAGCCCGATCTCCCGCGTGCCCTCGATGGCCGCCTCGACGGGGGGCATGCCCTTCTCCTCGATGCAGCGGTAGACGTTCTCGAGCACGACGATCGCGTCGTCGATGACCACGCCCACCATGAGCACGAGCGCCAACATCGTCACGTTGTTGAGCGTGAAGCCGAGGAACCGCATGAACGCGAAGGTCGCGATGATCGAACCCGGGATCGCCACCGCGGCGATCAGCGTCGACCGCCACGATCGCATGAAGACGAGCACGACGACGGTGGCCAGCAGGCTGCCGGAGACGAGGTGCCCCTGGATCTCGTGCAACGCCGCCTCGATGTAGACCGACTGGTCCTGCAGGATCTCGAGGGTGGCCTCGGGCGGGAGCAATTCACGCGACCGCGCGAGCCGCTTTTTGATCGCGTGGATCGTCTCGACCGTGTTGGCGTCGCTCTGCCGCTCCACCGAGATGACCACGGCCGGCTCCCCGTCGAGCCGTGCGAGCCGGCGCACCTCCTTCGTCCCGTCGACCACGGTGCCGAGGTCACCGAGCCGCACGGCCCCGCCGGTCGCGCTCGACACGACGAGGTCGGCGAACCGACGCGCCTCGGGCACCCGCCCCATCGTGCGGAGCGTGAGCTCCTGCGGTCCGGTGTCGACGCGGCCGCCCGGGATCTCCACGTTCTGTCGGACGAGCGCGTCGCGCACCTCGAGCACCGAGATGCGGTAGGCGGCCAGTCGATCCGCGTCGAGGTCGATCCGCACGGCCCGCGGCGCGGCGCCGAGGATGCCCACGTTGCCGACACCGGTGGCCGATTCGATCACCTCCTTCACCGACCGCTCGGCGAGGAGGTAGAGCTCCTGCGTGGAGAGCGGACCGGAGAGCACCAGCGTGAGCACGGGCGAGGCGTCAAGATCCTGCTGCCGCACGACCGGCGGCTCCGCAGCCGGCGGCAGCCGCGGCCCGACACCGCCGAGCGCGTCGCGCACGTCCTGCACGGCCGCGTCGAGCGTACGCTCGAGCCCGAACGTGATCATCACGAGCGACCGCCCCTCCATGGAAAGGCTGCGCAGCTCCTCGATCCCCGCCACCGTGGCCACGGCGTCCTCGATGATCTGCGTGACCTCGCTCTCCACCTCCTCCGGCGCAGCGCCCGGATACGCCACCGACACCGTCACCGACGGGAGGTCGAGCTTCGGGAAACGGGAGATGCCCAGCTGGGGAAAGGCCACGAGGCCCGCGACGACGAGCGCCGTCGTGAGCATGAGCGCGAAGACCGGGCGGCGGACGCAGGTTTCGGCGAGCCATTGCATCGCGACGCCTCCTGCGGAGCCTCGGGCCGCTCGCCCGAGGCGGGATGGACGTGATTCAGTTGGCCCGGCTCACACCGTTGGCCGCGTCGGCATGCTTCACGACGAGGTCTCCGGGGGCGAGCCCCGAGACGATCTCCACGAGACCCTCGGTGCGTCGGCCGGTGCGCACGCGCACGCCGCGCGGCTCGCGGCCCGGCTCGAAGAGCCACACTTTTTCCGTGCCGGCGAACTCGAGCACCGACGTGGCCGGAACGACCAGGGCCTCGGCATCGGCGTCGATCACGACGTCGGCCTGCGCAAACAGTCCCGACCGGAGCAGCCCGTCGGGATTGGGGATGTCCGCCTCGAAGAGGAGCGAGCGGCTCATCTCGTCGAGCACCGGCGCGATGCGGGCCACCGCCGTGCGGATCGGCTCGGCCGATCCGTCGAGCTGTACCGTGACCGGCTGACCCTCGCGCAGCTTGAGCGCCTGCCGCTCGGGGACGGTGCCCCGAAAGCGGAGTGGATCGGTGCGCACGATCGTCACGAGCGCATCCCCCACCCGGACCGACGCGCCGGGCGCGCTGCCGTGACGCGACTGCACGAGCCCGTCGAACGGCGCCCGCACGGCGGCCTGTGCCCAGGTCTCCCGGGCGAGCGCCAGCTGCGCGCGGTGCACCTTGACGATGGCCACCTTCTCCTCGACCTGCTGCATCGCGGCAGCGAGCGTGGCCTCGGCCACCGCGACCGCGGCGATGCCGGTGTCGAGGTCGCTGCGAGACACGGCGTTGCGCTCGGCGAGCGCCTCGAGCCGCACGAGCTGGGCGCGTGCCTCGTCGAGACGGGCCCGCTCGCGAAGGACCTCCGGCGATGCGGTGACGTCGATGGCGTCGGCATCCGCGTCGGCGTCCTTGCCCGCGTCCACCCCCGCGATCGTCTCGGCGACCGGGTCGAGCCCGAGGGCAGCGCGGGCCCGGCCGAGCTCGGCCGCCGACTGGGCGAGGCGGAGCCGCAGCTCGCTGTCCTCGAGGCGGATGAGCACGTCCCCGGCACGCACCCGCTGCCCCACTTCCACGGCCACCTCGGCAATGCGGCCGGCGACTCTGGCCCCGATCACGGTCGACTCGTCGGCCACGAGTCCTCCCTGGGCGCGCACGGTCGCCTTCCACGTGCGCGGCTCGACCTTCACCGTATCGGCCGACTGGGCGGCCGCCTCGGGGGGCGACGACGCCTCCGACGGGCCGGTGTCATCCACGACGCCGACGGGCGCCTCGGGCGCCGACGAGCCGCACCCACCGGTCGCGAGCAGGCCGCACACCAGACCGGCGACGGCGGACCGCGGTCCGGCCCGGCGGCATGTTCCGGGACGACGAAGGGGCATGCGAAACACTCCGGCGGACGGTCCGGACGAGGCGGCGGGGGGACGACGCACACGGTGGGCAGGCGGACCGGTCCGGCGACATTCGCAGGGCACCGCCGCAGCCTGCCGACCGAAGCCGGCGGGCTGCCGCCCGGAATCACCAGTATGACCTCGATGGCGCGCTCGCACAAACCACCCGCACCGGTGCCCGGGCGCCTGCCCCGCGCGGCAGCGAGAGGCGCGGCGGACCGACGGCGCACCGCCCGCTCACCGTTGCGGCCTCACCTCCCACACCGGCGGCAGCGCGGCCGAGTCGGGCCCGTACGTCTGCGAGACGACGAAGCCGCTGGCCTGCGACGTGTAGAAGATCCGCCCGTTGCTCACGACCGCACCGAGGCACTCGCGGGAGTCGATCGCCGGGCCGGTGGAGACGAGCCTGCCATCGGCGGAAAGATCGATCATGTCCATGTTCGCACCGAGCACGTAGGGCTCGCTGAGCGTGAAGCGACAGCACGCGTAGTTGGTGAGGATGCTGTGGACGACGGCGCCGGTGTCCCGGTCGAAGACGTTGCCCCGTCCGCGGAGCGCGTTCGAAAAGAGAAAGCGCTCCCCGACACTCACCACGTTGAGGGCCGATGTCACCGCCTCCGACCGCCAGATGAGCCGTCCGTCGCGCGCATCCAGGCACCAGACGTGGCGATCGTCGGTGCCGGCTCGGGCCCGGTTGAAGCCGCCGATGTACAGCCGCCCGTCCCGACCGCTGAGCGTGCACTTCGACGTGACGTAGTGGTCGGTCGTCTGCCAGATGGTGTCGCCCGTGAGGGGATCGAGGCAGGCGGTGAGCCCGTTCGCGCCGGCAGGAAGCCCGCGGCGGGCGCGGGCCGCGGCGTCGTAGCCGAAGAACACCGAGTAGTAGAGCTTGCCGTCGAGGATGCACAGCCCGCAGTCGTTGCCGCCACGCCCCACCTCGGAGAAGTCCCGCTCCCAGCGGAGCTTCCCCGTATCGAGATCCCAGGCCCAGACGCGGGGCCGGTGATCGCGCGGGTAGTAGGGGTTATCGTTCGAGTAGATGAAGCTCATCACCTCGCGGTCGTCCGGCGCGGGCACCGGCTCACCGCCGAACGTGAAGAACTTCTCGCTGCCCTGCGCCGCGTACTCCCCGCTGCCCGAGGCGTAGATCGCCACGCGGCCATGCACGACGGGGGGGAACTGCCGGCTCCAGCTCGGGCTGCCCGTGAAGGGCGCCTCCCACCGCAGCGCGCCCGTCGCGGCATCGAGGCAGCGCACGAGCGACCGCTTCAACCCCGCCTGCGGGACGAGCAACAGCCCGTCGACATAGGCGGGCGACGTGAACGAGAGGAAGACGTCCGGGAAGTGGCGGCGCCAGAGGAGGCGGCCGGTGTCCTGCTCCACGGCGATGATCTGTCCCTCCGCGGTGTGCGTGTAGAGCCGGCCGCCACCGCACACCGGCAGGTGCTTGACGGTGCCCTCGAGCCGTCGTGCCCAGCGCATCCGGAGCGGCGGCTCGAGGCCCTGCTCGTTGGCGTTCTGGCCGGCGAAGTTGCCGTAGTTCGTGTACCAGTCGTGGTCGGCGCCGGCCCGCGGTCCGGTGAGCGGACTGCGGATCGTCGTGAGGTCCGGCGGCGGGGTCGTCGATTCGTTCGCCACCGCGGCCGTGGGGATCGCGGACGGTCCGGTCGCAACGGCCCGGGGCTCCGGTGCGAAGAGATAGAGACGGCCGTCCTCGCAGGGCACGTACACGCGGCCATCCGCCACGGCGACGGGCGCGGTGATCGGTCCGCCGGTCCCGAGCGATGTCGCAGGCCCGCCTCCGAGCGGCACGATGTCGAGCGTGCCATCGAGGCCGGCGTGAAGCACGTGGCGACGGGTGAGCACCGGTGGTGCGACCGAGGGACGCACGCTGAGGACCTCCGGCTCGGCCGCGTCCGGCCGATGACGACACAGGCCCCGGCCCTGCTGGGGCCGCGTGCGGAAGACGATGCCGTCACGGATCGCGACCGGGGCGAACGACAGGAGCCCCTCCATGCGGATGTTCGTCTCGGTGCCGGCCACGACCCCTGCCGGCCGCGCCTCGTCACCCTCGAGCCGCAGGATGTCGGTCCGGCCCGCGTTGTCGCGGCGGTGCCACTGCACGTAGACGTTGCCGGCCGCATCGGCGCTCTGGCCGAAGGTCGCGGGAAACTCGTTGCCGTCATACCCCGGGATCACGCCCACCGCCCGGAGCCGTGGCGCCGCCCCCGTGTCGTCGAGAAACACCGTGCGTCCCCCCGCCGGGATCACGAGCGTCCGCCCGAGCAGGCTCGCGTCCCGCGACGACACGAAGTGATCCTTCCAGGTGACCCGCTCCCCGCGGGCCGCCAGCCAGGCGGCGCCGCTCCACCGGTCTCCGTCGAAGCCGACGACCTCCCTGACGAAGTCCCACGTCCACTGCCGTGTGCCGTCGAACGCCAGCGCATGCACCCGCGCGCCCAGCGTGACGACGTAGACACGATCCTCGCCCACGAGGGGCGTGCCCATGACCGGCTCGGCGAGGTCGAGCTCGCGCACGACGGCGCCCGTGGCACGGTCGAGCACCGTATGCCAGCCGGATGCGGCGGCGACGTGGAGGTAGGGGCCGGCGACGGCCGGCGACGCGACGTTGTTGACGTTCTGCGGGCCGCCCCTCGTGACGTGGCTCCAGAGCGGCGCGAGCGTGGCCGCATCGAACGCCCCGCAGCGGCCCGAACCGTCCACGACGAACACGCGGCCCTCGGCCCCCACGGGCGAGGTGAGGATGGCGTCGCCGAGCGACGCGGTCGCCACCAGCCGGAGACGCTCCGGATCGACGTCGCGGTCGGCGGCGTCACCCGAGTGACACGGGTCGAACATGAACTGGGGCCACGCCTCGGCTGCACCTGCGACGCGAACGCAGGCGTCGCACCCCAGGGCCGTGATCACGAGCACCGGCAGCCAGAGCACCGTCGACAGGAGCGCGACGCGGGGACGGGACACGCGCTGTCGCGTCGGCGGAGTCGACCTCATGGCAGCGACCTCATGGCAGCGACCTCGGGGGGGCGAGCGATCGTCGAACGCTGGTCGTCGCGGCACGGTCGTGGGCTGGCGGCCTCGTTCCGCCGCCGCTCAGGCCGAGGCCGGCTTGCCGATCGAGAATACCCGGTATCCGATGCGCTCGAGCTCCGCCCGCGGGAGGATGTTGCGGCCGTCGAAGACGCAGGCGGGCTTGTGCATGCCCGCATGGATCGCAACGAAGTCGAGGGACCGGAACTCGTCCCATTCCGTGAGGACGGCGAGGGCGTGGGCCCCGGCCGCGGCCTCCGCCGCCGAGGTGGCCACGACGAGCCGCGCGTCGGTCCCCCCAGGCCCGAGCACCTCGTGCCGGATGGCCTCGGCCGGCACCTTGGGGTCGTACACGGCGACGGTCGCGTTCTCCTCGAGAAGGCCCCGCACGACGGCGATGGCGGGGGAGTCCCGCGTGTCGTTCGTGTCCTTCTTGAAGGCGAACCCGAGCACCGCGATCCGCTTCTCCGAGACGGTGTTGAAGAGCGTGCTCACGATCATGCGGGTGAAGCGGTCCTTCTGCCAGTCGTTCATCCGCACCACGCGTTCCCAGTACCCGGCCACCTCGGGCAGCCCGAAGTGCTCGCAGAGGTAGACGAGATTGAGGATGTCCTTGCGGAAGCACGAGCCGCCGAAACCGACCGACGCCCGGAGGAACTTCGGCCCGATCCGTGAGTCCCTCCCGATGGCGTCGGCCACCTCGCCGACATCGGCCCCGGTCGCCTCGCAGAGCGCGGAGATCGAGTTGATCGACGAGATCCGCTGCGCGAGAAAGGCGTTCGCCACGAGCTTCGACAGCTCCGACGACCAGAGGTTCGTCGTGAGGATGCGCTCGCGGGGGACCCAGCGGGCGTAGATGTCGGCGAGCGTCGCCATCGCCGCCTCGCCGGCGGGCGTCCGCTCCCCGCCGATGAGGATCCGTTCCGGATCGCGCAGGTCGGCGACGGCCGTGCCCTCAGCGAGGAACTCCGGGTTGGAGAGCACCTGGAAATCGCCGTGACGGGAGTTCGACCGGAGGATCGTGAGGAGCGCCTCGGCCGTCTTCACCGGGATCGTGCTCTTCTCCACGACGATCTTCGGCCCCTCCGACACCTCGGCGATCGTGCGCGCCGCGCGCTCGATGTACCGCAGGTCCGCCGCCCGCCCGGCACCCACGCCGCTCGGGTTCGTCGGCGGGGCGTCGCAGAGGAACTTCAGGTCGGCCGAGCGGATGGCATTCTCGACGTCGGTGTGGAAGTGGAGGTTGCGACCGCGGGCGGCCCGCACCACCTCGTCGAGACCGGGCTCGTAGACCGGCAGCCGGTCGGAGTTCCACGCCGCGATCCGCGCGGCGTTGTGATCGACGACGGTGACCTGGATGTCGGGGCACTGGGCCGCGATCATCGCCATGGTGGGGCCGCCCACGTAGCCGGCCCCGAGGCAGGTGATTCTCATCGGCGGTTCACGCCTCCCGTTGCACGAGTCCCGCGAGGTAGGTCCCGTAATCGTTCGCATACGTCGCCGCGAGCGTGCGGACCCGCGCGGCGTCGATGAACCCGGCGTCGTACGCGATCTCCTCCGGGCAGGCGATCTTCAGGCCCTGCCGCTTCTCGATCGCGGCGACGAAGTTGCTCGCCTCGAGGAGCGAATCCTTCGTGCCCGTGTCGAGCCAGGCGAAGCCTCGCGAGAAGAGCTCCACCCGCAGGTCGCCGCGTTCGAGATAGATGCGATTGCCGTCGGTGATCTCCAGGTCCCCGCGGGCCGAGGGCTTCAGTCCGGAGGCGATCTCCACGACGCGGTTGTCGTAGAAGTAGAGCCCCGGCACGGCGAAGCTCGACTTGGGGTGCTTCGGCTTCTCCTCGATCGACACGACGCGTCCCCCGGCGTCGAACTCGACCACGCCGTAGCGCTCGGGATCGGTCACGTGGTAGCCGAAGACGGTGGCCCCACGCTCCCGGGCGGCGGCGGTGGCGAGGATCCGCGTGAAGCCCTGACCGTAGAAGATGTTGTCGCCGAGCACGAGCGCCGCGCGATCGCAGCCGATGAAGTCGGCGCCGATGACGAAGGCCTGGGCCAGGCCCTTCGGCTCCGGCTGCTCCGCATAGACGAGCCGCAGGCCCCACTGCGAGCCGTCGCCGAGCAGTCGCTCGAAGGAGGGCAGGTCGTGGGGCGTGGATATGAGCAGGATGTCGCGGATGCCCGCCAGCATGAGCGTGGAGAGCGGATAGTAGACCATCGGCTTGTCGTAGACCGGCAGCAGCTGCTTCGAAACGCTTCGCGTGATCGGGTGGAGCCTGGTGCCCGACCCGCCGGCCAGGATGATCCCCCTGATTCCTGTCCCGCCCGTCATGCTCGCCTCCCCCGGGTGTCGTCCCGGCGCGTCGCCGGTCATGCGCTCCGCCACGCGGCGAGCGCCCGCTCGATGGCGTCGTGCACCTCCGAGATCGGCACGCCCGTCGCCCGCAGTTTCGAGTTGTCCATCACGCAGTTCGAACGGGGCGTCTGTGCCGCGACCCTCAGAAACTCCTCCTCCGACTCGAAGAAGTCGAACGCGTGGTCCGGCAGGAGCCGCTGCCGGATGAGTGCGACGACCTCGCGCGTCGTCACGGAGCCAGTGTTCGTCACGTTGTAGGTGCCGAAGGGCACGCGCCGCTCCCAGCAGGCCCAGGCCGCAGCGACGAACTCCCCGAGGTGGGAGATCGAGTTGCGGGCGTCGAGCAGCCGGCGGTAGCGCTGCAGTTTGGAGAGGTAGTTGCGTGGAGAGTCGACGTGGTCGAACGGGATCCGCAGGCGCCACAGGAAGACGTCCTTCGCGCCCGCCAGGCACTCCTCGCCCAGCGCCTTCGTGCCCGAATAGAAGGAGCAGTTGTCGGTGCGGAAGGAGAAGTTGGGCGGGTCGTCCTCGGTGAAGCCGCCGCCGTCGTCGCGGGCACCCGTGTAGATGCACCCGCTCGACACGTGTCCCCACGGCAGGCTCGTCCGTTCGCAGGCCTCGCGAATCACCCCCGGCAGCACGGCGTTCCCCGCCAGGCACGCCGCCTTGTCACGTTCGCAGGCATCCACGTTCGGCTTGCCGGTGTAGCCGGCCGCGTTGATGAGAAAGGTGGCCTTCGCGTCCCGGATGAGCGCGGCGAGCGGCTCCACCCGCGTGTAGTCGCACTCGCGACGGGAGACGCTCCGGTGCGCGACACCGCCGCGCGCGAGCAGCTCGCGGAACGCCGAGCCCACGTACCCGGATCCACCGAGGAGGAGAATCATGCGGCGTGGACCACACGGTGTCGTCGCTCGGGCGCCCGCCGGATGCGGGCGGAGCGGGGCCGAATTCGTCGCCGCGGACCGACCGCGCGCGTCGCCTCAATATCGCGGTCCCCCACGGGCCGACAAGGCTGAAAGTCGGACGCGACGCTCACGGACTCACCGCCGCCGGCTCGCTCGGCGGTGACTCGAGGCCCGTCGTGTTCACCGCGCGCACGCGGTAGACGTGCTTCATGCCGGGCGTCGCGGACGAGTCCACGAACCGCGGCTCGACGAGGGGCTGGGTCGGCGTGTCGCTGTACTGTAGGTTCTGGAACAGCGGCCGGCCGAACGGATTGACCGGCTGCTCGGGCACCTTCGCGAGGGTCGTGCCGTCCCGCTCGACCAAGAACCCGGCCAGGCCGCTCTCGGGATCGGCCTCCGCCTCCCAGACGAGTTCCTGCCTGCCCGCGGCATCGGACCGCAGCCGCACGCGACGCGGTGCCGGCGGAGGTGTCGTGTCGGTCACCGCGGTGTCGGCCACGTACTGCATCCACTTGCGGGCGATCTCCTCGTTCGGGAGCCACGCCGATTCGAGCGGGGTGCTCGCCGCCGCCGCCGGCGTCGCCGTGCCGCCCGTGATCGGCCCGAGCCACGCGTCCGAGGTCGGCATCGGTCGCAGGGCCGCACCGGGCTCGGGTGGCAGCCGCGCCGTGAGGCACGCGTCGAGCCAGGGGATGGCGAGGTAGCGCTGGTTGCCGCATTCGTGCGCCGACAGCGGATCGACGGCGACGCCCACCAGCCCGCCCTTCGCGCGAATCGCCCTGAAGAACGTTTCGTTGGCCGGCCAGACGCCCGCGAACCGGCCGTCCTTCACCGTCACGCCCTCCTTGGTGCCGGGATTGCACATGATCGGCACACCGAGGGCGGGGTCGGGAAGCACGTGCGGCCTGATGCGCGTGGAGGCCGGATCGGCCTCGAGCAACGGCACGCCCGAGCGGAGCCATGCCGCCGCGACGCGATCGGGGTGGAGCATCACCATGCCGCCGCACCAGTGGCCGCCACCGCTGTGTCCCCAGAGCGCCCAGGGGACGGTGGCGAGCTCGGGATGCCCCGAGGCCGCGCCGAGATCGGCGAGCGCCTGCTGCAGCCGCGCCGCCGAGCCGTTGCGCGGATCGCACCACATCTGACACTCCGCCTTGTCGGGCTGCTCATACGCCGGTGCGAGCAGGGCGCAGCCGTGCCGCCTGGCCAGCGCCTGCCAATGAAGGTCATAGGCACCGGTCAGCCCCGACTTGCACGACCCCTCACCACACCCGTGCTGATGGATGACGACGCCACGAAGCATCTTCACGCCGGGCGGAATCCAGATCGTGTGGTTGACCGGATAGACGAGCTCGCCCGGCTGCGTGCCGGCTTCGTAGCGCACGCGATGGTAGGGCGGTTCCGCGGCCGGTAACACGTCGTACGGCGGCACCTGCGCGACCGCGACCGCCCCGTCGGCGAGCATCGCAAGGGCGGCGCTGAGAAGAAAGGCACGCTCGAGCATGGTCAGCATGGCTGCGATCCCGGCGAACGGTGAGGGAAGCCGTGAGGCACGCGCCCCGCGGTCAGGATGGGCCCACAGCCTACCGGCTCCGCGCACCGCATGGTTGGCCCCGGCCGGCGCCGGGCGTATCCTGACCGGCCTCATGATCACCCGGCCCCGGCTCGTCGCGCGATGGACGATGGTCGGCGGCGGCGTTCTCGCGATGCTCGCCGGCGCCGCACGCGTGCAGGCGGACGAGGCGTCCGGCCCGTTCGGGGTCGACGTCACGGTCGGCGAGATGGTGCCGATGCGGGACGGCGTCCGACTGGCGACCGATCTCTATCGGCCCGTGGATCCCGCCTCGTCCGCCGGCACGCCGGTCATCCTGATCCGCACGCCATACGGCGCGGGCGACGGCAGGTCCCCGGACGGTCTGTTCTTCGCGTCCCATGGCTACTCGGTCGTGATCCAGGACACGCGAGGCCGACATCGGTCGGAGGGCACGTGGCGGTGGCTGCTCGACGACGGCCCCGACGGGGTGGACACGGCGGACTGGATCGCCGCGCAGCCCTGGAGCAACGGCCGCATCGGGATGATGGGCACCAGTTACGTCGGCGGCACGCAGCACGCCCTGGCCATGGCCGGCTCGCCGCACCTCGAGACGGTGATCCCCGTCGATGCGGTGTCGAACATGGGGCGCCAGAGCATGCGCAACGCGGGAGCCTTCGAGCTGCGGTTCTGGAACTGGATCGTCATGAACGCGGCGCAGGGGAGCACGGCCGCGAGGGATCCGGCCCGCGCCGCGGCGCTCGAGGAGATGGCGGCCAACCGGCTGGCCTACCTCGCGCCCCTTCCCCTCCGACCCGGCACGACCCCGCTGAAGTTCGCCCCCGAATACGAGTCGTGGCTCTTGGAGTCGATGCGCCACGGGGCCAACGATGCCTACTGGCGGCAGAACGCGATCCTCGATCATCCGGAGGACTACCCCGACATTCCCGTCTATCTCGTGGGCGGCTGGTACGACTCGTGGGCGGGCAACACGACGGCCAACTACCGCGCCCTCGCCCCGCGCCTGCAGAGCAACGTCTCGCTGATCATGGGGCCGTGGATCCACGGCCAGCAGGGTGAGTCGCGGCACGGGCAGGTGTCGTTCGGACCCGATGCGGCGATCGCCGAGCC
>JBJTBO010000182.1:0-2136 GCA_046091445.1 Planctomycetaceae bacterium
CCATCGCGGCCGTTGATCGATCGGAACGGGCCCGGTCACGGCGCCAGATTGAGGCAGACCAGTTCGCGCTCGTCGCGCAGGTAGAGCCGGCCGGCGGAGAGCGCCGGCAGCGCGCGGACCGTGCCACGCAGCGGACGGGCCCGGGCCAGCACGTCGGCCCGCTCCGGATCGACGCGGACCAGCAGAATCGTCCCGTCGGCCTGCACGACCACGAGCTTGCCGTCGGCGGCGATCAGCGTGCCGTAGCCGACCGACGGTTCGGTCCAACGCAGGCGGCCGGTCGCGGCATCCACGCACTCCAGCGCGGCGGGCGGCAGATCGTCACGACCGTCGACGCAGTACAGGCTGCCGTCGAGCTGGATCGGCGTGCAGTACTGCGAGGCGAGGGGCTCGACACCCTGCCAGACCGGCGTGATGCCCGCCCGGTCGAAGACCGCACAGACGCTGCCGATCCCGTACGACGCGGTGAGGAACAGGCGATCTCCCGGGAGCACCAGCGGCGTCGCGGCGTTCACCGTCGGGCCGCGCTGCCCGAAGGGCGTCGTCCACCGGACGGTGCCGTCCGTCGCGTCGACAAGTAGGCAGGCGAGCCGCGTCACCATGAGGACGTGCGGTGCGCCGTCGCGTTCGACGGCGACGGGCGCCGCATAGCTGGCCTGCTCGTCGGTCGCCTGCCACGCGGTCTCTCCGGAGCCGAGGTCGAAGGCGACGATGCCCGCCTGCCGCCTGGCCCCGCCGACGTTGACGATCACGCGTCCGCCCGCCACCACGGGCGTCGAGCCCGCGCCAAAGTACCCCTCCGGAGCGCCGAACTCCCGATGGGTCGGGCGCGCCCAGCGGCGCTCTCCGCTGGCGAGGTCATGCACCGACAGCACGCCCTGCGCGCCGAACGTCACGACCGCCTTGTCGTGCACCAGCGGGACGCACAGCGGCCCGTCACCCCCACCGACCTGCGGACGAAACGTCGTCGCGTGCCCGTCGCTCCAGACCGACGCGCCGGTCGCGGCATCGAGCACCTCCACCACCTCCCGGTCATCGACACGGTGGAAGAGCACGACACGCGCGCCGACGACCGCGACCCCTGCAAATCCGCTGCCGACCGGCCGTCGCCACACGACCGGCGGGCCGTCGGCGGGCCATGCGTCGGCAAGCCGCTCGTCGGCCGCTGCGATGCCGCTCCGCTCCGGCCCGAGAATCTGAGGCCAGTCGCCCGCAGCGACATGACGACCACCGACCGCGCCCGTGATCGCCGCACAGCAGAGCAGGTGGCAGAGCCTGACATGGGCGGTCATCGCGTTGGCCTCCGGGGCGTGGGAGCGTGTCGAGGATACCAGCCGGCCTCGGCCGCGACCTCACGTCGGCTCGCGCGACGACGCGCGTGCGACGACGCGTCCCCGCCGACGAGCCGTCACAGGAGGATGCCGGCGCTCGCCGCCGACAGGAAGTTCGCCAGCGTGGAGATGACGAGCACCTTCACACCGAGCCTCGCCAGGTCGGCCTGCCGCTCCGGCACGAGCGCGCCGATCCCGCCGACCTGGATGCCGATGCTCGAGATGTTGGCGAAGCCGCAGAGCGCGATCGTCGCCAACGAAAACGACTTCTGGGTGAGGGCACCCTCGAGGGATCCCAAATCCCCGTAGGCGATCAGTTCGTTGAGCACCGTGCGGGTGCCGAGGAGTCCGCCCACGGCGGGGCAGTCTCGCCACGGCACGCCGAGCAGCCACGCCACGGGCGCGAGCGCCGCGCCGAGGAGCGACTGGAGCGACACGCCGGGCCACCCGCACGCGGCACCGCAACGGCCGACGGCAAGATTGACGAGTGCCACGAGACCGATGAACGCCACGAGCACGGCCGCCACGTTCGCCGCGAGCACGAGACCCTCTCGCGTGCCCCGGGCTGCCGCCGCGAGCACGTTGGCGTCGGGCCGATCGGCGGCGACCTCGATGGTCCCGAGCGTCTCAGGCGTCTCCGTCTCGGGGATCACGATCTTCGTCAGGAAAATCGTCGCCGGAAATGTCATGAGGATCGCGACGATCAGGTCGCGCGGCGCGCAGCGCACCCCGATGTACGCCCCGAGGATGCGCCCCGACACGAGCGCCATCCCTCTGACCATCACCACCGCGAGCTCCGCGCGGG
>JBJTBO010000183.1:0-23625 GCA_046091445.1 Planctomycetaceae bacterium
GAACTGGACGGTGTCCTTGGCGACCACCTGGGCCTTCGGCCGCTTGGTGAGCCAGCGCTCGACCTCGTCACCACAGCCGGCCTTCTCGGCCAGGGCCACGATCGCCCGCGAGACGAAGGCCCGGCTGAAGACGCGATCCTCGGGCTTCACCCGCTTGTCGCGAAGCACGGCGTAGGTCGAGAGACCGAACGGCACCACGCCGATGAAGAGCGGCAGCGTCGCGAATCCCAGGAAGGCCGTGGTCAGGAACAACCCCACGCCGACCGCGAGCCAGGCGAGGGACCACCGTCGCCCCTGACGGCCGCCGAACACCGACACGGCGTCGGCATCGATCCAGACGCACGACGCGGCCCACACCAGCGCGATCGCGAGCCAGAGTCCGCCGACGAAGAGCAGGTGCTCGATCTCTTTTGGTGTGATCATCGGTGCTCACCGGCATCGAGGACGTCGCCGTCGCCGCGGGCCGGCACGACACCCGCACCCAACAACCCGTTTTTACCCTGCCGGAGACAGGATTTCCAACGCGTCTCACCCCATCCGGCCAGCGGCGGTGGGCCCTGACGGGCTCATGGTCGTGCGGGCGGCGGAATCGTCTCGTGCTCGGCGTTCACGGCCCGGACGATCTCGTGATCGTGCGTGTCGGATGAGCGCACGGCTGCGACTGGAGGAGCCGCCGTCGTCGCTGGTACGCTTCGGGCATGCCCCCGAGCCCCTGCCCAGTCTGTGGCGGTGACACGCACGAGATCCGGGCGAAGCTCCTCTGCCGCGCCTGCGGCATGATCCTCGAGACGTGCTGCGAGGGCGGCCCCATGGCATCCGGCTGCCGGCCGGATGCGCCTCCCGCGGTCCCACGACCGGTTCAATCAGAACAGCCGGACGATTCGCGACGCGCCTGAGTTTTTCGATCCGCGAACGTCGATGCACGGAGGGAAGTTTGCCGGCAGCGCAAACCCTTCCGGAAGCGTCGACTCTTCCCGAGCGACGTGACCGGGAGGCGTGCCGGCGGCTTGAAGCCCGGACATCGCGACGGTGGGTCCTCGGATCGGTCCCGCCGGCGGTCGCCCGGGGGTCTGTTTCGCGAAACGTGTCTCTTTTTTTCCCTCTGGAGGTTTCCGTGAAGAAGCGTTTGACGTTCAGCTTCCTTCCGTGGGCCGCGGCTGCCGGTGCCTGCATCGGCGGCGGGTTAGCCCATGGCCAGGAGCCGGCCGCCCCGGTGCCAGCGGATGGCTCGGTGCTCGCGGCCGGTGAGAGTGCGGCCGAGCCGGCCGCCGTGGTCGAGGATGGTGCCATCGCCGACGAGGCGGCGGCTCCGGCGATGCGGACGGTGCGGCGGTGGAAGACCGTCCCCGAGATCCGCGACGTGGAAGTGACCGAGTGGGCCACCGAGGTCCGCGAGCGGTCGGTGACGGTGATGAAGAAGGTGCCGCGGATCGAGGAGCGGTCGCGGAACTACACCGTGATGGTCCCCGAGCAGCGTTCGAAGACGGTCGAGTACACCGTCAACGTGAACGTGCCCGAGACCCGCACCGTCGAGTACAAGGTGAACGTGCCCTACACCGAGCAGGTCGAGCAGACCTACACGGTGTGCGTGCCGGTCAAGGAGGAGCGGACGCGGACCTGGAAGGTCAACGTCCCGTACACCGAGCAGGTCGAGCAGACCTACACGGTCATGGTCCCCGTCAAGGAGGAGCGCACCGCCACCTACAAGGTGAGCGTGCCCTACACCGAGGAGCGGACGGCCACCTACAAGGTGATGGTGCCCTACACCGAGCAGGACGAGCAGACCTACACGGTCATGGTCCCCTACACCGAGCAGATGACCGGTCATCGGACGGTCAGCCGCCGCGTGGCCGTCAAGGGCACGAAGACGGTGACGTGCCGTGGCGGTCACTGGGTGACCGAGGCCAAGGAGATCTCCGCCAACGGCAAGTACGACGCGGACGGCAACCCCTGCTGCCCGAAGATCGTCTGCTGCCGGAAGTGGGTTCCGTCGTGCGAGACGCACGAGGTCGAGACCACCACGTGGAAGACCGAGTGCGAGCAGGTGCCCTACACCTACTGCGTGACGAAGTGCCGCGCCGAGCAGCGGACGCGGACGATCTGCGTGAAGAAGCATCGTTGCGAGGAGCGGACGCGCACGTACTGCGTCAAGCTCTCCCGCTGCGAGGAGCGCACGCGGAACTACTGTGTCACGAAGATGGTGCCGGAGAGCCGGACCCGCACGGTCTGCATCCACAAGACCCGCTGCGAGGATCGGTCGGCCACCTACTGCGTCACGAAGATGGTTCCCGAGACCCGGACCCGCACGATCTGCGTGAACAAGTGCCGCACCGAGTGCCGCACGCGTGAGATCACGGTCAACCGGTGCGTCCCGGAGACCCGGTCGAAGGAGATCTGCTACACGGTGATGGTGCCGGAGACCCGGACCAAGACCGAGCAGGTCTGCATGTGCGACGACGTGCCCGAGACGAAGACCGAGTCGTATGTGGTCCGCGTCCCGAAGAAGGTCACGAAGCAGCAGTGCTTCCAGGTCCGGAAGTGCGTCGAGGAAGAGGTGCCGGCCGACGAGTGCGGCGCCGCCTCGAACGGCGCCGGTGCGGGCCATGGCGGCAAGGGCGGCCGTGGCTGCCTCCGCGGCTGCAAGAAGGGCTGCTGAACCTCGCCCTGCCGGCCCCCGGCCGGCATGACGAATGAGCACCACCGGCGGGTCGGGCGCGCGAGCGTCCGGCCCGCCGGCTTTTTTCACCCCACCGCTCCGGGAAACCGCTCTCGTCAGGGCGGGCGGCGGCCGCGACACTCGGCGCTCGTGAACGACGCGTCGCCGGAATCCACCGACGAGGAACTGGCCGCCCAGGCAGCCCGCGAGGGATCGGACGGTGTCGCCTTCACCGCGCTCATGGAACGCCACAGGGAGCGGGTGTGGCGGGTGTGCTGGCGGCTGATGGGCACCCAGCACGATGCCGAGGACGCCGCCCAGGAGGTCTTCGTGCGGCTCTTCTTCGACCGCGGTTCCTTTGCGGGCCGCTCGGCCTACACGACGTGGCTCCACGGCGTGGCCGTGCGGACATGCCTGACACTGCGCCGTTCACGCAGCCGGCGGCGGCGGCGCGAGGAGCCCGACACCGACGAGCGGATCGCCTCGGCGCCGGACGACGCGGCCCAGCCGTCCGCCGCGATTGAGGCCGGACACGACGTCGCCTCGCTGCTCGACAGCCTCGACGAGGAGGATCGCGCGCTCGTGCTCATGCGCTTCGCGGAGGGCCACGACTACGATCAGTTGGCGGAGATGTTCGGCATCTCCGCGGGGGCGTGCCGCATGCGAATCAGCAGAATCAGGGAGCGACTGGCGGCGCGGGCCGGCCGGTTGTTCGGCGACGAGGCGACGGCGAAAGGATGAGACCGATGGATCCACTCGAACGACTGGCCCATCTCGACGTGCCGCCGGTGCCCGAGGCGGCCTCCCTGCGGGCGGGCGTCCGCCGCAAGCTGAACCCCCGGCTCCTCGCGTTGCATGTGGTCGAATTCGCGGTCGGCGCGACCGTCTGGACGATCATCCAGATGTCCGCCGCCCTGGCTGCCGCCTTCCACTACACGCTGACCGGCCGCTGGCCCGACGGGCGAAAAACCGGCCCCCACGACCCCCCCTCGTGAACCGCCCGGCCGCCGGCCCGAGGCCGGTCTCCCGGCGGCGGGAAGGGCGAAAAAAATTTCCGTGACACGCCGGCCTCGACCGGCAACGCATCCTGTGGCGGCGGATTGGTGACCGCCGCGGGAATCTCACACGGGGGAAAGGCGAATCATGGCTGATTTCACGTCGGTCGGGCAGACGGCTGCCGAGACCGTGAATGTTTCGAAGCAGGCGCTCGTCGACAGCTTCACCCAGGCCTGGGGCCAGGTGATCATGCTGGCGCCGAAGCTCGTGGCGATGGTGTCGGTGCTGGTCGTGGGCTACGTCGTGGCCCGCTGGATGGGCGGCCTGATCACGGTGATCGCCGACAAGATCGGGCTCCAGACGGCGGCCGAGAAGAGCGGCCTGGCCACGAGCATGAAGGACGTCGGCATCTCGCGGCCGGTGCCCGCCATCGTGGGCGGCCTCGTCTTCTGGCTGCTGATGTGCGTCTTCGTGATGGCGGGGTTCAACATCCTCGGCCTCGAGAGCGTCACGTCGGCGATGGGCGAGGGGGTCAACTACATCCCGCGGCTGCTCGTGGCAACCGTCGTGGTGGTGATCGGCCTTCTCGCGGCGACCTTCCTGCGTGGTGTCGTGGCGACCAGCGCCGACCGTGTCGGGCTGTCGTACGCGGAGTATCTCGCCGGTGGCTGCTACTGGGTGCTCTCGATCCTCACGTTCATCGCGGCCTTCAACCAGCTGGGGATCCAGTTCGCCTTGCTCGAGAAGCTGATCCTCATCGGGTCCGCCGGTCTGGCCGCGGGCTTCGCCCTGGCCTTCGGCCTCGGCGGCCGGGACGTGATGAGCGGCATCCTCGCGGGCTACTACGTCCGCCAGCGTCTCCAGGCGGGAGACTCGGTGAGCGTGGCCGGCATCGAGGGGACGATCCGCGAGGTGGGCCCGGTCGCGACGGTGATCGAGACCCGCGAGAACGGCCTCGTGTCGCGGCACTCCGTGCCGAACGCGAAGATGCTCCTCGAGGCGGTACGGTAGGTCGGGAGCATCGCGGCACGCGATGCACGAACGACGACGGTGCACGGACGTCTGCCCGTCGAGAATCATGCGGGGCCCGCGGCGCACACGCGCCGCGGGCCCCCGGCGTTCCCGCGGGCGCCGGGCACGCGGTGCGACGAGGCCGCTGGCGCGATCCCCGCTGCCTCACCTACGCCGCAGCCGGTCGAGCAACACGGCGGAGAGGATCACGAGGCCGAGCACGATCTTCTGCGTGTAGCTCTCGATGCCGGCGAGGTTCATGCCGTTCTGGATGACCGCGATGATGAGGGCGCCGACGAGCGTCCCGATGACCCGCCCCTCGCCTCCGCCGAGCGACGTGCCGCCCACCACCACCGCGGCGATCACGTAGAGCTCGTACATGGCCCCGTAGGTCGGCGAGCCGCTGCGGAGCTGCGACGCGAGCACCACGCCACCGAGCCCCGCGAGCAGGCCGCTCGCGACGTAGGCCGCCCGCACGACCCGCCTGACCGGCACGCCCGCGAGCCGCGCGGCCTCGGCGTTGCCGCCGACGGCGTACAGGTGCCGTCCGAGCCTGGTTCGCGACAGGACGACGTGGGCGGCGACGTAGAGCAGGACCGTGAGCAGCACCGCGTTGGGAATGCCCGCCACGTCGGCGCCCCGGCCGAGCCGCACGAACGACTCGGGCACCTGATGGATCGATTCGCCGCCGGAGAGGATCGACGCCAGGCCGCCCGCCATGAGCATCGTCGCGAGCGTGACGATGAACGGGGGCACCTGGAAGAAGG
The DNA here is from genome assembly GCA_046091445.1 of Planctomycetaceae bacterium. GTDB lineage: Bacteria > Planctomycetota > Planctomycetia > Pirellulales > UBA1268 > QWPN01. The sequence continues at coordinate 5,431 of JBJTBO010000183.1, forward strand.
TGATCACGGCGCCGGTGCCCCAGCCCACGAGGCCGCACGCGGCGATCGCCGTCGCGCAGGCCAGCACCATGCCGCCCGCCGACGCGTCGACCCCGCCGAGGTGGTCGCGGATGAGTCGCGTCGCCACGACCGACGACAGCGCGGCGAGGCTGCCGACGGAGAGGTCGATGCCGCCGGTGATGATCACCGCCGTCATGCCGATCGCCATGATCGCGATCACGGCGATCTGGTTGGCGACGTTGACGAGGTTGTCGCCACGCAGGAAGTTCGGCCACCGGCGCGCGGTCGGCACGAACACGCGGGGGGACCCGAGCGTCGGGAATGCCGCGGGGATGTCGGCCAGCACGAGCCAGCCGGCGGTCGTGGGCGTGGCGGCGACGGCATCGAGCCGACCACCGGCCGCGGCGCGCCTCCCGAGCGCCTCCCGGGCGGCGGCCGGGTCGCCCGGCACCACCTTGACGCGCTCGTCGTTCCCGGGGTCCAGTTCCCTCGCGAGCGTCTTCGCGAATGCCTGCTCCTCGGGCTGCGATCGGACCACCACGAGGACCCGCTGGTCGGGCGGGCCGGCGGCCCGGATCGTCGCCGCGAGGCGACGCGCAGCGGCGTCGTCGAGCGGCGCCTGGTCGGCGATCGTGAGGATGCTCAACGCCCCCACGAGCACGACGAGCACCGGCACCATCCGGTAGTCGGCGAGCAGGCGGTGGCCGAGCGGGCCCATGCGTCGTTCCTCAGGTGGTTCGTGTCAGGCGACGGCCAGGGCCATCACCTGTTCGGGCGTGACGTCCGGACCGTTGGCGATCTCCCCGGTGACGCGTCCGTCGTGCATCACGAGAATCCGGTCAGCCATGCCGAGTACCTCCGGCAGGTCCGAGCTCGCCATGACGATGGCCTTGCCGGAGGCGGCCAGCTCGTTCATGAGCAGGTAGATCTCCCGCCGGGCGCCGACGTCGATGCCGCGCGTCGGCTCGTCGAAGAGGAGCACGTCGCTCGATCGCGCGAGCCACTTGGCGATGACCACCTTCTGCTGGTTGCCGCCCGAGAGCGTGGCCGCCGGCACGTCGGGATGCGCGAGTCGCACGCGGAGCTCGGTCGCGAAGCGATCGACGAGCGCCCGCTCGCGACGGCCGTCGATGAACCCCGCCCGCGAAAGCCCCGCGAGGTTCGGCAGCGCGATGTTCTCGCGCACCGGATGCGAAAGAACGAGACCCTCGGCCTTGCGGTCCTCCGTGAGCAGCGCGATGCCCGCCGCGATCGCATCACGCGGCGAGCGCACGGTGACCGGACGGCCGTCGACCTCGATCGTGCCCGCCTCGCGGCGGTCAGCTCCGAAGACGAGCCGCAGCGTCTCCGTGCGGCCCGCGCCGACGAGTCCGGCGAGCGCGAGAATCTCGCCCCGCCGGACCGTGAACGACACGTCCCGCACCGCCCCCCCGCGGCGCAGCCCGCGGGCCGCGAGCCGCACCGGACCGGGCACCACGTCACGGGCCGGATACTCGTCCACGAGATCGCGGCCGACCATGAGGGCGATGAGGGCGCGGCGGCCGAGGGAGCCGGCCGGGCCGCCGCCGACGTTGCGACCGTCGCGCAGCACGACCACGCGGTCACATACGGCGGCGATCTCCTCGAGCCGATGGCTGATGTAGATGACGGCGACGCCGCTCGACCGCAGGTCGCGGATCACGTCGTGCAGCCGCGCCGCCTCGGCGTGTGAGAGCGATGCCGTCGGCTCGTCCATCACGAGCACCCGGGCGTCGGTGGAGATCGCGCGGGCGATCTCGACGAGCTGCTGCTGGGACGTGCTTAGACGGCCACAGGGGACGTGCGGATCGACGTGCGCCCCGAGTCGTGCGACCAGGTCGACGGTCCGGCGGCGCTCGACGGCGGGTGCGAGGAAGCCGTGCCGCGTCGGCTCCTGCCCGAGAAAAATATTCTCCGACGCCGTCAGGCCCGGGACGAGGCTGAGCTCCTGATGGATCACCGCGATCCCCGCCGCGCGGGCCTCACGAGGCGATAGCCACGCGACCGCGCGGCCCGCGAGACGGATGCGTCCGGCGTCGGGCGCGACCACGCCGCCGAGCACCTTCATGAGCGTGCGCGTGCCGGCGCCATTTTCCCCGACGAGCGCCACGACCTCGCCGGCCGCCACCTCGAGATCGACCCCGTCGAGCGCCCGCACGCCGGGATCCGACTTGACGATGCCCGTCATCGCGAGGAGCGGCGCCGCAGGATCCGCGTCGCTCCCGGGACGCGTGCCCGCGGTCATGAGCCGCCGCCGTCGGTCGCAAGGGAAGGGTCGTTCTCGGCATCGGCACGGCGATACAGCGCCGTCGGAATGAGCACCTCGCGCTCGGTCGGCTCCCCGCGCGAGTGACGCACGATCGCCTCGACCACCCCCTGCCCCATGCGGTCGGGGAACTGCACCGGGTCGGCATGGATCCGGCCGTCACGGATCGCCAGCCGTCCCTCGGGCTGGCCGTCGAAGCCCACGACCACCACCTCGCCGACGCGGCCGGCCTTCTCGAGCGCCGCCACCGCCCCGAGCGCCGCCGGGTCGTTGATCGCGAAGATGCCACGCATGTCGGGCGTCGACTGGAGCACGTCCTCCGCGGCCTTCGCGCCGATGTCCTTCTCGCCGCCGCTCTCGAGCTCGCTGACGATCTCGATCGCCGCGTTGCCGGCCGCCTCGTGCTCGTCGATCACCGCACGAAATCCCCGCACGCGGAGCCGGCAGGACTCCGCCTGCTTGAAGTGCAGGATCGCGACCTTTCCCCCCTCGGGACCGAGCGCCTCGATCATCGCCCGCGCCGCCTCACGCCCTCCTCCCTCGTTGTCGGTGCAGACCTGCGTGACGATCTCGACCCCCGGCTCGTGGCACGGAATGTCCACCGTGAAGACCGGGATGCCGACGGCGTTCGCCTCGCGGATGACCGGCACGATCGACCGGGAATCGCACGGGCTCAGCACGATCGCCGCCACCCCGCGCACGATGAAGTCCTTCACCTGGTTGCCCTGTCTGGCAGGATCCTTGTCGGCACTCACCACGAGCGTGGTGTAGTCGTGCTTCGCCCCCTCGGCGGTGATCGTGTCACCGATGACCTTGAAGAACGGGTTGTCGAGCGTCAGGAGCGAGACGCCGATCGTGCGGGCCGAGCCGCCTCGCGGGGTGGCGGCGGGTTGTGTGGGCCGTGAGCCGCAACCGGCGGTGAGGACGGCAGCCGGCACCAGGAGCAGGAGGCGGCCGAGCAGCCGTGGCAGGCGACCGTGCGTCATGGTTTCGTGTCCCCTCGGGTGTCGTGTCCCCTCGACGGCCTGCCGCACTCTGCACCGCGCATGGGCCGCCCGAATCGCTCCTCTTTTCGCACCCGCACCCGACATTTGCAACGTGTCGCCGCCATGGGTGCGGGACCCCCCGGGGACTATACTTGCGTGGTGCGGGCATCCGATCCGCCCGGACGCGTGGTCGAGGACCGAGTCCCATGCCGTCGAATCCACGACGACCAACCGTGATCGGCGCGTGGCTGTCGTTCGCGATGGCGGCGTGCGCCTCCTCGGCGGATCCCACGCACACCGCGGCCCTGGCCGTCGAGGCGGCGGCGGCCGACCTCGACTTCTTCGAGTCGCGGGTGCGACCGCTCTTCGTCGCTCACTGTGCCGAGTGCCATTCGCGGGCGGGCGGCACGGTCGAGGGGGGCCTGTCGTTCGACACCCGCGGCGACTTCCTCGCAGTCGCCGACGTGGCTGCGGCGGGCAGACCGGACGACAGCCTCCTCATCCACGCCGTGCGGTACGACGGCGACCTGCAGATGCCCCCCGACGGGAAACTTCCCGCCGCGGCGATCGCGACGCTCGAGGAGTGGGTGCGCCGAGGCCTGCCCTGGCCCGATGACGGGGGACCGGCGCGGGCCGAGGCCTTCGATATCGCCCGCCGCACGGCGGAACACTGGTGCTGGCAGCCCCCCCGGGCATCGCCGCCGCCGGCGGTGACCCGTGCCGACTGGTGCCGCGACGACATCGACCGCTTCGTGCTCGCGCGGCTCGAGGCGGCCGGCCTCACCCCGGCCGGGGAGGCACCCCGTGCCACGCTCGTGCGGCGCGCCGCCGCGGCACTCACGGGACTGCCGCCCGATCCCGCGCTCGTCGCCGGTGCCCTCGCCGACCCGGCTCCCGACTGGTTCGACCGGGTGGCGGACGCCCTGCTCGCCTCGCCCCACTTCGGCGAACGCTTCGCACGGCACTGGCTCGACGTGACCCGCTACGCCGAAACCCGCGGCCACGAGTTCGACTATCCGATTCCCAACGCGTGGCGCTACCGCGACTGGGTCGTGCGGGCGCTCAACGATGACCTGCCGTACGACCGGTTCGTGCGGGAGCAGATCGCCGGCGACCTCATCGAGCCGCGGCTCTCGCGTGAGGGTGGCGACGAATCGGTGGTGGGCACGGGCTTCTGGTTTCTCGGCGAGGAGGTGCACTCGCCGGTGGACATCGCCCAGGACGAGGCGGATCGCGTCGACAACCGGGTCGACACGTTCGGTAAGGCGTTCCTCGGCATGGCTCTCGGCTGTGCCCGCTGCCATGACCACAAGTTCGACGCCGTGTCGGCCGCCGATTACTACGCCATCGCCGGCACCGTGATGTCGAGCAGCTACCGCCAGGTGCCGTTCGAGTCCCTGCTCCACAATCGCCGGGTGGCGGCCGAGGCCGAGGCGGCATCCGCGGCGGCGCGCGGCGCACTCCTGCCACTCGTGGCGGACGTGCTCGAGGCGTCGGCTGGCGATCTCGATGCCGTGCTTCCCCCGGCTGCCGATGTGGCGGCCGCGCGCGGGGCGACGAAGCCCGATCCGGACGGGAGCGTCGTCATCGCCGACTACACCGGCCGCGTCGCACCCGCCACCCCGCTCTTCACCGACGCAGCCGCCTGGGGCACGACGGCGGTCTCGGCCGGTCACCCCGTGGTCGTGCCACCCCGCGACGGCGCGAGCGGGACCGTCCGCCTGACGAGCGTCGGTGCCGCGTCGAGCGACGCCGTGTGGTCGATGACGAAATCACTCGGCGAGCGCGATCCCGGCGGGCTCGGTCGCGTGGATCGCGCGGGCCGCGTGCTGCGCACTCCGAAGGTGCGCCTCACGCAGGGCGTCCTCTGGCACCGCGTGCGTGGTCACGTCCAGATCGCCGCGATCGTGGACGGCCACGTGATGATCCAGGGACCACTCTATGGCGGCACCGTGCTCGACTCCGACACGAAGGGGGAGTGGAAGTGGATCCGTCAGGATCTCACCCGCGACATCGCCTGGGACCGCGGCCACGTCGTGCACGTGGAGTACGCGCCGATCGCGGGCGCCGTCGAGGTTGCCGAGGCGGTCGCCACTCCGCGCGAGCCGGCACGTACGGAGCCGCTGCTTGCCGCCCTGGCCGCCTCCGACCGGGACGTGGCCGTCGCCGGCCGGGCGATGCTCGACGCGGCGATCGCCGCCTGTCGCACAGGGTCGCTCGAGGGCGCGCCGCATGCGGCGGCGCTGGCCGCGCTCGCCAATCGACTCCTCGACCGGCCCGGCCTCGATTGGTCGGCTGGCCCGACCCGACGCCTCGCCGAGGCGGCCGCCTCGGCGGCGACGGCACGGGAGGCGATCCTGGCGACCGTGAAGCTCGAGTCGGCCACGGCTCCGGCGATCCTCGATGGCAACGGTGTCGATCAGCACGTGCTCCTCAAAGGTGCGGCCGCCCGTCGTGGCGACCTGGTTCCACGCCGGTTTCTCGAGGCCATCGACGGGGCCGACCAGTCGGTCTTTCCGGCCCACACGTCCGGTCGGCGCGAACTGGCCGACCGGGTGCTCGACGCGGACAACCCGCTCACGGCCCGCGTGGCGGTCAACCGCGTGTGGCACTGGCTCTTCGGTCGCGGCCTCGTGCCCACGCCCGACAACTTCGGCGTCCTCGGCGAGGCACCGGCCGATCCGGCGGCACGCGCCCTGCTCGACGCCCTCGCCGTGCGTTTCCGGGAGGAGGGCTGGAGCGTCAAGAAACTCGTTCGTGACATCGTCACGAGCGCGACCTGGCGGATGTCGAGCACGACCGACCCGCAGGCGCGGCTGGCCGATCCGCGGAACCTGCTCTTCCATCACCACCCCCTGCGGAGGCTCGACGCGGAGGCGATCCGCGACACGATCCTCGCCGTGTCGGGACGGCTCGACCCGACGCTCGGTGGGCCGCCGGTCGAGGTCTTCCTCACCGAGTTCCACGACGGCCGCGGGCGGCCGGCGAGTGGTCCTCTCGACGGTGCCGGTCGCCGCAGCATCTACACGCGCATCCGGCGCAACTTCCTCCCCGGATTCCTCACCGCCTTCGACATGCCGGTGCCGTTCCAGGCGATGGGTCGCCGCAACGTGACGAACGTGCCCGCGCAGGCGCTCGTGCTGATGAACGATCCCTTCGTCGCCGAGCAGGCGACGCTCTGGGCGCGGCGGGTGCTCGCCGACGCGTCCACGGCACCCGAGACACGGATCGCGAGGATGTACCGCGACGCCTTCGCACGGGATCCCACGAACGACGAGCTGGCCGCGGCGCGGACCTTCGTCGAGGCGCAGACCGCCGCGCACGGGGGATCGTTCACCTCCGATCAGCGGCAGGAGGCCGCATGGGCGGACCTCGCCCACGCGCTCTTCAACGCCAAGGAGTTCATCTTCGTGCCCTGATGCGGGCCTCGGCCGTCGCTCCGGCCAGGCACCGCTCGCGCCGCAGAGTCCGCCGATGCGTCATCGCCACCACTGCCGTCGCTTCCGCCCCGCCCCGCTGTCGCGGCGCGACCTCCTGCGCGAGGCCTCGTGCGGCTTCGGCGCCGTCGCGGCGACGACCCTGCTCGCCGGCCGTGCTGGTGCCGCGTCGACCGGTCTCCACCACCCGGCCCGCGCGACGAGCGTGATCTTTCTCTACATGGACGGCGGCGTCTCGCAGGTCGACAGCTTCGACCCCAAGCCGCGGCTCGAACAGGACGCCGGCAGGAACCCGCGTGACCTCTTCAAGGTCGATGCCACGCAGTTCAACAACGTCGGCACGCTCCTGCCGAGCCCGTGGCGGTTCCAGCGCTACGGCGCGAGTGGGATTCCGGTGAGCGACCTCTTTCCCCACATCGGCGGCGTCGTCGACCGGCTCGCGGTGATCCGCTCGATGACGAGCGAGTTTCCGGAGCACACCAACGCCAACTACTTCCTGCACACGGGCTCCGGCCTGCAGGGCCGCCCGAGCATGGGCGCGTGGACCACGTACGGCCTCGGCAGCGAGAACGACGAACTGCCCGGCTACATCGTGCTCAACGGCGGCCTCATTCCCCCGGGCGGGCTCGACAACTTCACGAGCGGCTTTCTGCCGGCGACCTACCAGGGCTCGGTCGTCCGGCCGACGCCGACCGGCCTGGCGAACGTGGGGCGACGCGAGCGGGCCGCGGCGCTCCAGCGGGCGAAGCTCGACCTCGCCCGCACGCTCGACGCCGGCTTCGCCTCCCGCCTCGCCGGGGACGGCGCGGCCCCCGACGCGCTCGACAGTGCGATCGCCAATCAGGAGCTCGCCTGGCGGATGCAGACGGAGGTGCCCGACCTCCTCGATCTTTCCGGCGAGACCGTGACGACCCGACGTGCCTACGGGATCGAGAGCGAGTACGAGCCGACCCGGATCTTCGCCGCCGAGTGCCTCCTCGCCCGCCGCATGGTGGAGCGGGGCGTGCGCTTCGTCGAGCTCACCTGCCCCAAGGTGAGTGGTGATCGCTGGGACCAGCACGGCAACCTCAAGGCAGGGCACGAGAACAACGCGCGGGCCGTCGATCAGCCGATCGCCGCGCTCATCCGCGACCTCGAGGCCCGCGGCCTGCTCGACACGACGCTCGTCGTCTGGAGCGGCGAATTCGGCCGCACGCCCTTCGCCCAGGGGTCGGACGGCCGCGACCACAATCCCCAGGCCTTCTCGCTGTGGATGGCGGGGGGAGGCGTGCGCGGCGGGATCACGGTCGGCGCTACCGACGACTACGGCTACCGCGTCGTCGAGAAGCGCTTCATGATCCACGACCTCCACGCCACGATGCTCCACCTCCTCGGCATCGACCACACGAAGCTCACCTTCCGCTTCAGCGGCCGCGACATCCGCCTCACCGACGTCTACGGTCGTCTCATCGAGGACGTGCTCGCGTGACGGGACGGGCGACGTCGTCCCCGGCGGGATGCCCGTGCGGCACGGCGTCCTCCGGCGGGCGAAACGGCACGCACTCCAGCAGGAGGGGGACGAGTGCGAGCGACCCGGTCGCCGAGAGGTGGTCGTCGTCGTAGTAGAGGCAGTGCCCCCGGTCGAGCACCCGGCTGCGGCCGCCGGCACGGCCGAGGATCGGCCAGGGGTCGAGCAGTGTGACCGCCTCGTGGGAGGCCGCGATCCCATCGAGGATCCGTCGCGTCGTCGCATGACGCGTCAGGTACTCCGCCTCCGTCACGCCGAGCGCGGCATCGATCGCAGTCTCGTCATGGAACAGGCTCGCCACACTCGCCGCCTGCGGGATGTTCCGCCGGCACTCGGGAATCGGCAGCAGGACATACACCCGCCGCACGCCGTGCCGCTCGAGGAACGCGACCGTGTCCTCGAGCGCCGCCTCGAGGGCCGCGGGCCCCGTGCGCCGGACCGCTCCGTCGTCGTGCACGATGCCGATCTCGTCGAGTGCCGGCGTGGGGTGCTCGGTGGGCATGTAGCCCTCGCTGTCGAGCGTCCAGCGCCTGACGAGGAAGACCGCGTCGTACCGCTCCGTCTCGACGAGTCGCCGCAGGTCCCGTTCGTGCTCGGCGCGGCGCGCGTCGGCTCGGGCCCGATAGGCGTTGATGAGCGTCGGCCCGAAGACAAGCCGGCCGGGCACCTCGGCGACGACGGCGGCACGTGCGAAGGCCGGGCCCACCGCCTCCGCGTGACTGTCGCCCACGAGCAGGAAGCGCGGCGGTCGATCGGACGGTCCGAGGATCGCGCCGGAGGCCAGCGTGGAGCGATCGGTCGCGCCGGCCGCCAGCGTCGCCTGCCGGTCGGTCAGCGCGAACGGCGTCCTGAAGCACTGGCTCGGCAGCCATGCCCCGACGAGTGCCGCCGCCACGAAGGCCGCCTGCGCGCCCGCCGACCGCGTCGCGAGCCATCGACGGCTCGGGATCTCGACCAGTCGCCACGACACCACCGCGAGCCCCAGACCCACCAGGAGGGCGGCGCCGGTCGCCCACGCCGGCAGTTCGGGCTCGACCGCGAGTCGCCGGGCGATGACGAGGACGGGCCAGTGCCAGAGGTACAGGGAGTAGGAGACGAGCCCCACGAACAGCGTCACCGGATGCACGAGGACGCGCGTCAGCCCGGACCGGACGACGAGCCCGTCGCCGCCCGCGATCCAGGCGGCGGCGCCGACGACCGGCGGCAGCGCGGCGAACCCCGGAAACGTCGGATGCACGACACGTCCATACGTCACGGTCGCGGCGACGATCGCGACGAGGCCGCCCAGCATGAGCCCCCGCTTGCCTGCCTGGGACTGCGGCGACCACCCCGTGGCCGCGAGCGCGCCGCCGGCGAGCAATTCCCAGGCTCGCGACGGCAGGAGGAAGAAGGCGGCAGCCGGGTCCTCGTGGACCGTCAGCTCGCAGAGCACGAACGAGCAGGCCGCCATGCCACCGAGGATCCCGCTGAAGCGCCCGGGCCAACGGCGGTACAGAAGCGCCGCGAGCCCCGGATAGACGAGATAGAACTGGGCCTCGACCCCGAGCGACCACGTGTGCAGGAAGACCTGCGCGTGCGCCGGCAGGTCGAAGTAGCCGGTGGCCCCGCGGAAGTGGATATTCGAGCACATGCGCAGGGCGGCCCGCGTGGAGCGTCGCAGTGACGCGAAGTCGTCGACGGCGAGCCCGAGTCCGTGGCAGACGAGAAAGACCACGAGCACCATCACGGCCAGTGCCGGCACGATCCGTCGCAGCCGGCTTCCGTAGAACGCGCCGAGGCTGAATGCCCCCTCGTCGACCTGGGACATGACGATGCCGGTGATGAGATATCCCGAGATGACGAAGAACACGTCCACGCCGACGAACCCGCCCGCGCACCCGGGCGCGTGCGCGTGGAAGAGCACCACCAGGAGCACCGCGACCGCCCGCAGCGCATCGATGTCGGGTCGGTAGAGCATGGCGGACCCGTCGTCAGCCGTGTCCGCCGCCACGCGGCCGCCATGCGGCGGCATCGATCGTGCCGCACACGGCGTGCGGCTCCGGCAGCACCCGGGCGATCTCGCCGACGCGCATGCCGAAGCCGGGCCCGGCGAGCGTGCCGAGGTCGATCCGACCCCGACGCCGCGCGTAGAGCCCAGGATGCACCACGGCCTCCGTCACCGACGCGGCCGGATAGAACTGCATCGCATTGGTCTCGACGCCGGCGAGCGTGTCCGCGTGGGCCGCGAGGAGCGCATGGGGGATCGCGGCGAGCATCGGATTCGTCAGGTCCTGCACCATGAGGTCCATGCCGTGCGCGCGCGCCCAGGCCAGTGAGAGGAGTGCGCCCGACTGCGTCTTGCACGTCTTGAGCGCCACGCCGTTCCATCCGAGGGCCCGGCCGCGGGCGACATGCCGCCAGTCATGGGCGCTCTCGTCGAGAAAGAGCCGCGTCCGCGTGGCCAATGACCCGACATCGATCGCGTGCGCCTCGAGATCGTAGGGGAAGGGCTGCTCGACGTAGAGCAGCCGCGCGGCGAGGTCGGGGGACGCCGCGGTCACGGCGTCGAGCGCGGCGTGGCCGTACGACGGGTCGGTGACCGTGCAGTTGAAGTCCGCGCAGAATCGCGTCACGCCATGGGCGAGGCCGATGCGGCCCACCCGCAACAGCCGCTCGATGTCCCAGTCGAGGTCGTCGCCGCGCAGCTTCACCTTGAGGCATTCGAGGCCGTCGGCGCCGATCCAGTCGGCGAGCAGGACGGGGTGCCCGTCGTCGGGTTCCGCACCCGTCAGGTCGCCCGGCTCGAGCGGATCGAGACCGCCCACCAGGTGCCAGGCGAGCAGCGACCGCGGGGGATCCGCCACGAGGAAGTCCGCGGGCCGGCGTCCCGCGAAGCGGGACCGAGCGGCCGGATCGAGCGCGGGTCCGAAGAGGTCGGCGAGGTCGCTCGCGAGGTGGTCGGCGCCGTACGTGCGGTAGGTGTCGAGGCCGAGCGCCACGCCGTAGGCGTCGTGCACGGCCAGGTCGACGGCGCTCGCCGCGATGAGGGCCGCGAGCTCCGGCACCGGTCCGGTGGCGGCGTCACCCGCCTCGCGCGCGAGACGGTCGAGGGCCGAGCGACGAAACGCCACGCCGAGTTCGAGGGGATGGCCGTCGACCCCCAGGCCCGTGAACGCCACGGCACTGGCGGCGGCGACGCGCACCATCGCGTCGTGTCGGGCGTCGTACGGGAGACGCGCCGGCCAGCCCCACTGCACCGCCAGCGGCGTCTCACCCCAGCCGACGCCGCGGCGACCGTCCCGCGTGCGCACGTCGACGACGACCCGCGCGCACGTGACGGCGTCCACGACCTGCGCCCCGAACTTGAGCGGCACGCGCGTGCGGACGGGCAGCAGGAAGAGGGCGGCGCCGGTGACGCGGATGTCGGTGGAGAACGGCACGGGGTCTCACCCCTCGAAACACGTCGTGACCCGGCACTCCGCCCGGCGCCACGCGCCGGCCGACGAGGCCCGTCGGCGGGACTCGGACCCGACTCCGCGGATCATAGAGCAGATTCGGCTCGGCCGGCGCGACACCCCGGCCGTCCGGGCGGGCAGCCGCCGGCGGCGGGCGAACGGTCGACGAGCACGGGGCCGCCGTGCGGATCACAGAGAACGGCGTTCCCCCGTCGAGGCCCAGAGGGTATAGAACGGCTTCGCTTCCGGGGGGCGGCCGACCATGACGAAGCCGACTGCAGCGCACGACGGGTCGCCGCCGGCGGCCGTGCGCGCGAGCCGCACGGGCCTCGTGCTCTTCTGGATCTACGTGCTCCTCTACGGCGGCTTCATGGGTCTGGTGCTCGTGCGGCCCGACCTCCTGGCCCTGCGGCCGTTCGGCGGCGTCAACCTGGCGATCCTCGCGGGGCTGGGGCTGATCGTCGCCGCCTTCGGGCTCGCGCTCGTCTCGATGCTCGGGCGCGAGACGCGATGAGCCACGAAGCCTCCTTCGCCGCCGTCGCGATCTTCACCGCCTTCGTGCTCGGCGTCCTCGGCCTGTCCTTCTGGCTGGGTCGCCGCGGCCAGTCGGCCGCCGCCTACTACGCGGCCCACGGGCAGATCCACTGGTTCGTCAACGGCATCGCCTTCGCGGGCGACTACCTCTCCGCCGCGTCGTTCCTCGGGATCTGCGGGATGATCGCCTTCTCGGGCTACGACGGCTTTCTCTATGCGATCGGCTTCCTTGCCGGCTGGATCGTGGCCCTCTTCGTCATCGCCGAACCGATCAAGGCGCTCGGCACCTACACGCTGGCCGACGCGCTGGCCTCGCGCTTCGGGAGCCGCGGGATCACGCTGGCCGTCGCCATCTCGACGCTCGTCGTGAGCATCTTCTACCTGATTCCGCAGATGGTGGGGGCGGGCGCGCTCGTCACGCCGCTCCTCGGACTGCCCCACGCCGCCGGCGTGGTGCTCGTGGGCGTGGCGGTCACGCTCATCGTCGTCACTGCCGGCATGGTCTCGACGACGTGGGTGCAGTTCATCAAGGGCTCGCTCCTCGTGCTCTTCTGCGGGCTCCTGGTCGCGCTCATCCTCGGGCGCGGTCTCACCGTGAACACCGGCGACCTCACGCCGCAGGTGCGCACGGTCACCCCCGACGGCCGCGTGCTCGTCGACGGGAAGCCGCAGTCGCGGGAGCACGACCTGCGTCCGGTCGGCACGCTCTCGGCCCTGCCGGCGCGGTATGCCGGCCGCACGACGACGGGCCCGCTCGGGCCGCTCGAGTATTTCTCGGTGCTCGAGGACTCCACGATCGTCACCTGGAAGTCGACGCGGACGGCGGATGAGCACGGCGTGCACGTCACCTACGAGCCGGTCACGCGGTCGGGTGCCGAGCTCCTCCAGCCGGGCGGCTCGTTCAAGGGACTGCGCAGCGGCCGGCTCGCCGACCGCCTCGACTTCGCGAGCCTCATGCTCGCGCTGTTCTGCGGCACCGCGTCGCTGCCGCACATCCTCATCCGCTACTACACGGTGAAGGACGCGGCCGCCGCCCGGAAGAGCACGGTGACGGGCATCGCGGCGATCGGCGTCTTCTACGTGATGACGCTCTACCTGGGCCTCGGGGCGATGACCAGCGGCGCGCTCGACCCCACCGACACGAACATGGCCGCGCCACTCCTCGCCAAGTCCTTCAGCACGACGCTCTTCGCCCTCGTCTCCGCGATCGCGTTCACGACGGTGCTCGGGACGGTGAGCGGCCTGATCATGGCGGGCAGCGGTGCGGTGGCCCACGACCTCGTCTCGAGGGTCTGCGGCGTGCCGCTCACCGACCACGAAAAGGTGCGCTGCGGAAGGATCGCAGCCGTCTGCCTCGGCGTGGTCGCGATGGGCCTCGGCATCCTCTTCAAGGACTTCAACGTCGGCTTCCTCGTCGGCTGGGCGTTCAACATCGCCGCCAGTGCGAATCTGCCCGCCCTCGTGATGCTCCTCTTCTGGAGGCGCACGACCGCGGCGGGCATCATCGCCGCGGTGACGGTCGGCATGGTGGCGTCGCTGGGGTGGATCCTGCTGTCGGCCGACACGTTCGAGAAGGTGTACGGCCTGTCACGTGACCTCGCTCCGGTCCCCTTCAGCCAGCCGGGCCTCGTGACGATCCCGCTCGGCTTCGTCGTGCTCGTCGTCGTGTCCCTCCTCACCCCGCCGCGGCCGGCGCGGTGACGTGGATCGGGTGCCGAACGCTCGGCACGGGCGCGGGCCGCCGACTCATGCGACCGTGGGGGCGACGAGGTTCCTGCCGAGCGGATCACCGAGCACGACCATGCTCTGGAAGTACTCGATCACGCGCGCCTGGGAGACCGCGAGGGCGGGCCACTGCGGCCAGTCGAAGGTGTCGTTCATGAACGGCCGAGTCTGGTCGTGACTGAGCACCGTGAGGTGGTTGAGATCATGGGCGATGGCCACACCATCGATGCTGAGCCAACCGTGGCAGCGGTCGTGCATCCAGCCGGCGTAGTGCGGCTCCATCTTCAGGGTGTTGACGAACGTCCCCACGAGGCCCCGTGCCACGAGAAAGTCGGCGAAACCGACGTGCCCGACCCGCCGCACCGTGGAGAGCACGTCTGCGGCGCTTCCCAGGCGGGCCGTCCGCTGGATGTCGGCGAGGATCTGCGGGTCGAAGGCGGCGTCACGAATCCAGCCCACCTTGGCACCCTGCATGGCGTAGGAGAGCCCCACGCCCGACAGGTCCTGGCCCGACGGCGTGGCATTGTTCGTGAGGCGGTTGGCGAATGCCCAGCGTCCGACGGTCTCGAGCGTCGCCTCCTCCAGTCCGAGGAACCGGCGCAGCCCGTTGTACGCGACGAGCGCCTCGGTTGTGATCGGCGTGCGACCACCCTCGAGGTCGGCGAGGTGGGTGTGGTCGCTGCCCGCCGAGCGTCCGAACGCCGCCAGGTCCACGAAGGAGCCGGCCACCGGAGCCGGATGTGCGTGGTCATGATCGTGGTCGTCACCATGGTCGTGGTCGTGTCCTGACGGCGGCGCCGGCTGCACGGGCGCCGGCTGTACGGGTGCCGGCTGCACGGGTGCCGGCTGCACGGGTGCCGGCAGGGGCGTGACCGGGGGGGGCGCCACGGGTCCACTCGGTGGCGGTGCGACCGGCGGCGTGACGGCGCCCGGCATGGGCTTCAGCAGGCCCGTGCCGAGGAACTCCACGCGCAGGTTGCGAAGCTGTGCCGGTCCACCGGACGAGCGCGCGGTGAAGCCGAAGGTCGCGGCACCGCCGCTCCCCAGGCCGCCATTCCAGGACGCGTTCGACACGACGTGCGTGGTGCCCGTGCGCGCGGCGATCACGCCGTTCCAGAGGCTCACGATCTCGCCATCGAAGTCGAAGGTCGCCTTCCAGCCCGACGCGCCGGAGCCCGCCGTGTTGGTCACCGTAACGTCCCCGTTGAAGCCGGTGTTCCACGCACTGGTTACGGCAAACGCCGCCACCCCGGCAGCGGACGCGGCCGGGCGTGGCGCCACTCCGCCGGCCCCGGTTTCGGCGGCTGATCGCGTGCCGAGCACACGTGCCAACGCCGTGCCTGCCGAGGCGTCCTTGAACATGAAGTTCGACATGCCGAGTGCCGAGAGAGGCACGCCGGAGAGCGTGTAGGACTGTCGCATGGCGGGAATCGAGAGCACGGTGCTGCCGCCACGTTCCCCCAGTTCGAGATCGTCGCCCCGGAACCAATCGAGCGCCAGCACGTCGGCCGACGGACGGAAGTCGGCGAACGTCAGGTTCTCGTTCCAGGACCACGTGATCGCGAACGTGCGGGGCGTCGCGCCCACGATGATCGGGCCGACGGCGTTGGTCCCGGGAACACACCCGTCCGTCGTCAGGAGGGATTCCTCAGCCGCGTGCCCCTCGTGGCCGTGCGGTGCGCCGGGCACCTCCCGGTCGGGGCACGCGACGTCCATGGGAGTCCCCTCGGCACACAGCATCGCGCGGCGCTCGAGCGGTTCGGCGGCGAGGGTCGCGTGCCGACGCCCGAGGAAGCGCCCGGAACGCCGGCGCACCGGCCGCCACGCGAGGTGAAGATGACGAAGCGTGACTCGGGTGAAGGCGTCCATCGTCTGGGTTCCTCGTGGGTCCAACACCGGGCAGGCCGTACGCGGTCGTGCGGGCCGGTGCGGACGCGTTTCGATCGCCCGCCGACCCGTCTTCACTACGCCGGTGACGCGGGACGGTCGTTCATCGGCCCCGCATCGCCACCGGGCGGTCGGGCCGCGCCGTGCCCCGCAGGCCAAAAAGCGCGGCCAAACGGCATCCCGGCACCGCGGCATGGGGTCCCGGAGCCCGTGTCGTCGTTCATCGACGATTCACGCACGCGCGGGTCGCACGCGGCCACGGTCGCGTCACCCGGCGACGACCTCGAAGATGCTGCCGGTCTCGCGATGGCTCAGGATCAGCTTCCGCCGCCCGTCGGGCAGCAGCTCCGACTTCACGATCGCGTGTCCGTCGTGTCGTGCGACCGACCGCGCGATCCGCGGTGCGGCCTCCCCCCGCCACTCGAGCTCGACCGGCTCCCAGCGACGGCTGCGTGCCGACCGGTAGGCCGCGTCCATCACCGCGTTCACCACGTAGCCGTCGTAGAAGGTCTCGCGTGGCGCGCCGCCCGTGTCGAGCGCCGTGAACATGTCGGTGAACATGTCGACATACCCGAGCTCGACCACCTCGTCGCCCACCGGAAAGAGCCAGCCCTGCGTCGCCTCGACCTTCTCGGCGACGTAGCCCCCGCCGCCCCCGCCCGAGTACACCTCGAAGCCGGTGCGGAGAAAGTGGTCGAGGCGGATCGTGCCCTCGGTGCCGGCGACCTCGTCGCGCAGGTCCATCCCCCCGCGGAAGGTCCAGCTCACCTCCAGCTGGCCGATGGCGCCCGACTCGAACCGCACGAGCACGATCGCGTTGTCCTCCGCCTCGATCGGGTGCACGAGCGTGTCGGCCCAGCACATGACCTCGACGGGACGATTGCCCTTGCCCACGAACGTGCGGATGATCTCGATGCAGTGGCAGCCGAGGTCGATGATCGCGCCCCCTCCCGCCTGTCGGGCGTCCCAGAACCAGGCGCTGTGGGGTCCCGGATGGGCCTCGCGCGACCGCACCCACGTCACGTCGCCGATCGCGCCCCGCCGCACCGCGGCGGCCGCCTTGAGCGTCTTCGGGGTGTAGACGAGGTCCTCGAGATAGCCCGCGAAAATGCCCGCCCGCTCGACCGTGTCGAGGATATTCCGGGCCTCCTCGGCGCTGCGGGCGAGCGGCTTGGTGCAGAGCACCGCCTTGCCCGCCGCCGCCGCCCGTGTGACGGCGTCCTCGTGCAGGTGGTTCGGTAGCGCCACGACGACGACGTCCACCTCCGGGTGGCCGATCGCCTCGTCGAGCGACGTCGTGCTCGTCGGGATGCTCCAGCGGGCCGCAAACGCCCCCCCGCGCTCTCTGGATCGTGAAAAGGTCGTCACGATCCGATCCCGGCCGCGCTGGCCGTGGAGCGCCATCGCGTAGAAGTCGGCGATGAGCCCCGTGCCGAGCATCGCGATCCGGTGTGCGTCGTTCATCGATCCTCCGGTGAGAGAGCGGGCCACGGGACCGTCACGGTGCGGCAGCGCCCGGCTGCTCCATCGGCACGACGACCGGCCAGCCCGGATACTCCCGGGGCCGGCCCGCGTCGCGCTCGGGAAAGCGTGGCTGACAGTGGAAGGTCACGGTCCCGGCTCGAAAATCCCACACCGAAAGACCGAAGCCGTCGCCTCGCTTTCGCTCATCGGTGCGATCCTCCGGATTGGCGTAGGCGACCATCGTGATCCGGTTGCCGAGACCGTCGAGGTAGTCGCCGGTCCAGGGCAGGGGGCTACCGGGCACCGGGTTCGCTCCCGGCCGCTCGTCCTCCGGATGCCACCAGCGGCCGTAGATCGTGTTCACGAGCGCGGGAGACGTGAACGACCACGGGCCGTCGCGATGCGCGTCGATGCCGTGCTGCACCACGACGGCGAGGTGCTGGTCTCCACAGAGGTGCACGGCGCCGGCCCGCTTCATGATCCGCAGCGCCGCGTTGCGGCCCGACTGCGGCCACCCGTTGCAGTCGAGGTCGGCCAGGAGCCGGTTGTCGGGCTGGCCATGGAGGTGGACGGCCCCGCAGAAGGCGGTCTGCGAGAGCACCGCCTTGGCCCGCACGCCGGTCGTCTCACCGGCCCAGCGGGCGAGCCAGTCGAGCTGCCGCGTGCCGAGCAGGTGGAGGCCGTCGAGATCGATCGCACGGCGGTCGTAGGCCGGGTCGGTGATGTGGTCGGGACGCGGCCCCAGCTGTGGAATCGTGCCCAGCGGGCCCGTCTTGAACTTGCGGTCCTCGAGGATCGCGAAGTCGACACCTCCGACGATGAGGCGCGTGAAGTAGACCGTGATGCCCTGCTCGACCGGACCGGGATCGACCGGATCGGGCAGGTGCCAGGTCTGCTGCCGCTGCACCATGTTGACGTAGGAGGCGGGATAGAAGTA
>JBJTBO010000184.1:0-2383 GCA_046091445.1 Planctomycetaceae bacterium
CGCCGCGGTGACGTCCTCGACCACGGGCCCGGCGACGGCCGTCAGATCGCTCTCGTCGAGGCCGCCGCGCCAGGCGACGACGCCCCCCTTCTCATCGCCCGAAACGACCACCAGGCCATCGGCCGACGCTGCGAGGGCCCGGATGGGCGCGCCGCCTCCGCCGAGCCGCTTGCGAATCCCCTTCTCACCATTGACCCACAGGCCGATCGAGCCGTCCGCATGGCCCGTGGCCACACCCGTGGTCCTGGTCTTCATCTGCTCGAGCACACACACGCTCGTCGCCAGCCCACGATCCGCCTGCCATGCGCTGACGGGCTCGAGCCGACCGTCGGGCCCGGCCTCGAAGAGCGTCACGCCCCCCGCGGACTCGGCGAGCGCGACGAGTTCACCACCACGGCCACTCGCCATGCGGCGATCGGTGTCGGCCCGGTCAACGATCTTGCTCGGCAACGACGACGGCGCGTGGAAGACTCGCAGCACCCGGTCGGTGCCCCCGACGATGAGGAGATCGCCTCCGGCGCCGCGCGGCAGGGCCGAGGACCCGACGACCGCAAGGGCCGTGATCGGCTGCGGAGACTCGATCTCGCCCGAAAGGGTTCCGTCGGTGGTGCGCCACGCGCGGATCGCACCCGCCGCGCTCGCCGCGTAGACGTCTTCCGACGTTCCGGAGAAGCCGACGTGCGTGACGGGTTCGGCTCCCGCGTCGAGCGCCGGGCCGGCGGCGCCGTCTGCGGCCTGCCAGAGCCGCGGGCCACCCGGTCCGCCGGTCGCGATCAGACGCCCGTCTCCGCTCGTGACGAGTGCGGTGACGGGCGATCCGACCTGCATCTCGAAGGCCCGCACATCCCGTGGTCGGCGCCAGATTTTGGCCTCGCGATAGGCACCGCTTGCCAGCATGTCGCCCTCACGATTGAAGGAGAGCGACTCGACGAGATCCCGATGCGCCCCGGCGGTCAGCGACGGGTCGGCCAGTTCAGCGACGAGGCGTCCACTCGCCGGATGGTGGAGCAGCAATCGGTTGCCTCGCGCGATCGCGACCAGCTGGGCATCCGGTGCGAGGGCCACCGCGAGGGCCGGCGCGAAGTCCGACGCGATCGGCCGCCATGACCGGCTCGCCGCGACCGCGGAGACACCGCTCGCCTTCGCGCCCTGGTCGATCCACGCGGCGAGGATCCCGAGCTCCTCGGGCGAGAGATTGGCGGCGTTGACGTCGTTGCCCTCCGGCGGCATGACCGGCTCGTCCCGATGCGCCGCGAGCGTGAACACGAGGCTCTGCTCCGCCGAGCCCCGCACGATCGCGGGGCCCGTGTCGCCCCCCTCGAGCATCGCGTCGACCGTCTCGAGGACGAGGGCACCCCGGCGCTCCGACTGGCTGTGGCAGGCGAGGCAGTTGCGCTGCAGGATCGGCAGCACGTCCTTCTCGAACAGGACAGGCTCGCTCCGCGTCGGCCGGACGACCGACAGCGGCGCCGCGGACGACGAGCCCATGGCGGTCACGACCGCGGCGGCGACCGCCAGGAGCACTCCATCACGAGTCGACATGGAAGACCTCGTCATGGTGATGCGGCGCCGGGGCGCCTCACTTCGGGGCGGGGGGCGCGGCGGCGACGGTCGCCCGCACGGTGGCGGTGACCGTGAGTGCCTGGCCGTTGAAGTTCAGCGAAAACGTGAGCGGCAGTTCGTGCTCACCGGTCGTGGCGTTGGCGGCCAGTGGCACCGCGATCATGCCCGTCGTCTGATCCGCGGCGAGGCGTCCGTTGCCCTGCGGGATTCCCGTCGTGCCCGGTGGCGTCCCACTCGTGCCGGTGACCTCGCCCGTGAAGCCGTAGAGCCGCTCCACCGTGAACGGAATCGAAAGCGGCATGCCCTGCGTGCCTGCGACCGTTCCGGGAATCCCCCCGAGCTTCAGCGGATGCTCGGCGATGCGAAGCGTGAGCGTGTTCGACGGATGGACGACGTTCACCGGCTTGGGATTCGATTGCTGACGCGCCTGTTCGGCGACCTGGTCGAGCCGACGCTTCTCGGCCTGGGCGTCGGCGAGACGCTTCTGCGCCTGCTGGTCGGCCGCATCGGCCGCGGCCTTCGCGTCACGGGCCGCGGACTTCGCGGCCTCGTCGGCGGCGCCGTTGGCGGCGTTGAGCTTCGTCGTCGCCTCCTGGGCGGCCTGCTTCGCGGCCTGTGCCTTGCCCTGCGCGTCCGTGACCACGGCCGCGAACGCGTCCGCCCGCTCCTTCGCCCGCGTCGCACTCGTGGGATTCCTCGCGTACGTGAGTCCCTGCTGTGCGCCGGCCAGACAGAGGGAATACGAGCCCGTCGGCACGTTGGCCGGAATCCGGATCTCGAACTCCCCACCGTTGCCGCCGCCGATCGCGACCTGCTGCAG
>JBJTBO010000185.1:0-12870 GCA_046091445.1 Planctomycetaceae bacterium
CAGTTGGTGGCGGGAGCCCAGTTGAGGCATGGACCTTCGCGACCGTCTTGTCGTCGAGCAGCACACGGGCTCCGCCGAGGGCTCCCTGCATGATGACGAGCAGCACCGCGGCGATCGCGAGGGCCCCGACCGCCGGCGGCCCTCCCCGCCACCAGACGAGGCCCGCGACTACGAGCGTGAGCAGGCCGACGAGCGCGCCGAGCAGGCGATGGCCATGCTCCAGGAAGAGATCCCATGGGCCGTGGAGCCACTCGGCGAGCGGGAAGAGCAGCATGTTGTGGCCGAACGTCCCCGGCCAATCGGGAACGGCCATGGCGGCCTCGTAGGTCGTGACGAGCGCTCCGAACGCCAGCAACACGGCTGTCACGACGACGAGCAGCGACGCGGCGACATGAGGCAGGTTGCACGTCCCCCGGGCCACGCGGACGACGACCTGTCGGGGCGGGGCGGACGCCCCGATGCTGTCAGTTCTCGCGTCTCGCACGTCGACGTTCACGTCCGCGTTCACCCCGGCGGTCAGTGGGCCACGAGGGCAGCGGCCGCTGCGGCGGCGTTGGGCGGGTCCGTCTGCATGAGGTGGTCCTTCTCGGCCCCCGGCACGGAGTACTCGTAGGGGCCGCGATGCACCACGGGCTGAAAGTCGAAATTGCCGTGCCCCGGCGGCGACGGCGCCGTCCACTCGAGCGTGTTCGCGTTCCAGGGGTTCCGTCCCGCGATCGGCCCGCGGAACATGCTCCAGAAGAAGTTGGCCGCGAAGATGGCCTGCGTGGCCACCATGCCGATGGCGCACCACGTCATGAAGGCGTTCATCGGCTGCAGGTGGTGGAAGGTCTCGTAGTGGTAGGCGTCGGCGAGCCTTCGCGGGAAGCCGACGGCGCCGAGGATGTGCATCGTGAAGAACGTGCCGTTCATGAAAATGAACGTCAGGAAGAAGTGCACCTTCCCCCAGAATTCATTCATGGTCCGGCCGAACATCTTCGGGAACCAGTAGTAAATGCCCGCCCAGACGCCCATCGCCGTGCCGGCGAAGAGGACGTAGTGGAAGTGGGCGACGATGAAGTACGTGTCGTGGATGAAGATGTCGACGGGTGTCGCCGCCATGAAGATGCCCGACAGTCCGCCGATGATGAACATCGAAACGAATGCCAGGGCGAACAGCATCGCGGTGGTGAAGTGGATTCGCCCGCCCCACACGGTGCCCAGCCAATTGAAGGTCTTCACGGCGCTGGGCAGGGCGATCATCATCGTCGACACCATGAACGTGATGCCGAGGGCCGGGTTCATGCCCGACATGAACATGTGGTGGCCCCAGACGATGAAGCCGAGGCCGGCGATGCCGGCGATCGAATAGACCATCGGCCGATAGCCGAAGAGCGGCTTGCGGGCGAAGCAGGTGAGGATGTCACTCACCATGCCCATCGCCGGCAGGATCATGATGTAGACGGCGGGGTGGCTGTAGAACCAGAAGAGGTGCTGCCAGAGCAGCGGCTGCCCGCCCCCGGCCCCGGGCGTGGCGTTGTTCACGATCAGCCCCTCGGGCGAGAAGAAGCCGGTGCCGAGGGTCCGGTCGGCCAGCTGCATGAAGCCCGCGGCCGTGAGGACCGGCAGGGCGAAGGCCTGCAGGACCGCGGTGATGAACATCGCCCAGATCGTCATGGGTAGCCGGAACATCGTCATCCCGGGAGCCCGCATGAGGATGATCGTGGTCATGTAGTTGACGCTGCCGAGCATGGAGGACACGCCGACGAACGTCAGCCCGATGAGCCAGAGGGTCTGACCCCATCCGCTGCCCGGGGAAGCGGCCACGTTCGTCGAGAGCGGCGGGTAGCTCGTCCAGCCGCCCGATGCCGCCCCACCCTCGACGAAAAAGCTCGCCCCGAAGGCGATGAAGGCGGGCCACATGAACCAGTACGAGAGCATGTTCAGCGTGGGGAACGCCATGTCGTCCGCGCCGATCATCAGCGGGATCAGGAAGTTGCCGAACGCGCCGGCGAGGATCGGAATGATCACGAGGAAAATCATCACGGTCGCGTGCATCGTGAAGAGCATCGTGTAGAACTCCGGGCTCATTTGGCCGCCCTCCTGGGCGAACAGCTTCCCGAGCACGGGCACGTCCGACCACGGCCACGCGACCTGCCACCGCACCGCCAGGGCCAGGAGGCCCCCGACGAGGAACCACACCAGCGTCGAGAAGAGAAACTGGATTCCGATGACCTTGTGGTCCTTCGAGAAGACGTAGGTCGAGAGGAACTGCGACAGCGTCAGGCCGTGCGCTTCGTGCGGCGCCTTGCTGACGTGCTCGGTGGCGAGCGGCGATGGAGCGATGCTCATGTCTGGTCTCCTCAGGCTTCCGGGGTGTGTGACCGGGAAGTGAATCCGGATCGTGGCGTGTGGGGGGCGGTCGCTGTCACCGGGCGGCGAGGTTTCCGGAGGCGTCCCCGGCCGGACGAGTCGCCTCCTGCTCGGCGTACTTGCGCTCGAGCCACCGATCGAACTCGGACCGCGGCACGAACGTGATGCGGCCCTTCATCTTGTAGTGGCCCCAGCCGCACAGCTCGGCACAGACGATGTCATAGGAGCCGGTCTCGGTCGACTTGAACCACACCGGGATCCTCATGCCCGGGACCGCATCCTGCTTGATCCGCAGGTTGGGCAGGAAGAAGCTGTGGAGCACGTCCATGCTCTTGAGCTGCACGAGGATGTCCTCGTCCACGGGCAGCTGCAGGTCATTGACGAGGTGGAGATCGTCCTGCGTGCCGAGCACGCCGTCGCGGCCCGGATACCGCAGTCGCCACTCGAACTGTCTCGCGACGACCTCGACCGTCGGCGGCATGTCGGGCCGCCGCATCTTGACGTCCGCCCAGGCGTTCATCTGGTAGATCGCGAGAAAGAGGAGCGTGGCCGCGGGGATGATCGTCCAGACCACCTCGAGCGTGTGGCTTCCATGGATGTACGTCGCCCGCCGCTCGCCCGCCGCGGCGTCATACTTCCAGAGAAACCAGAAGAGCACCATCTCCGTCGCGATGAACACGACACCGGTCAGGGCGAGGATGAAATAGAAGAGCGAGTCGATGTCGCGGCCATGGATCGACACGTCCTTCGGAAGCCATACGTTGATCGCAGGGGCGACGGCGAACGTGGCCACGCCGAGCACCGGCACGGCAAGGAAGAGGATCGCCCACGCCATGCCCCAGATCCGCCGATTCATGGAATCCTCCTCCCGCCCTTCTCGGTCACCGTGTTCAGAATCGATCCTTCGCCACCATGGGACGATCAACGCCGAGCTCACCATCGAAGTCGTACGGCAACGACAGGACGTAGTTCACCATGTGCCAGATGTCCTCCGACGGCACGGTACCCTTGCCGCCGGGGCCTGAAGGACCGACGCCCGGCATCGGCGCCCCGTTGATGCCCGTATAGAGCCGGCGGTAGATGTCGAGCGGCCTCCGGCCCCCGCGGTAGATGCCCAGCCGGAGGTTGCGCGGCGGAATCGGGCGGGGCGTGAGGGCGTCACCTTCGAGAACCCGCTCCATCGCGGAGAGCCACTCGAGCTTGGCGCGGTGCGTGGCCCGGTCCTCGGCGGACATCTGGCCGGTCGATGCCTCTTTCGTCTGGGTGAGACTGCCGGCGATCTCCTTGCCCGTCTCGACGATGGCCTTGTTCCAATCGTCGTAATCGTTCGCCTGACCATCGCCGAGCGCGGTGACGCCGTGGCACTTCACGCATCCGCCCGTGCCGTGGAACAGCTTCCTGCCGAGTTCGATCGACTCGCGATTGCCGGGAGCCGTCGGGCCGAGCGCGAAGTCGACGCCGGCGGGCAGATCGGCGATCGGGATGTGGGCGTCCTCCTCCTCGGCGGCGGCCCACTTCTCCACGACCGGCGTGAGGATCTCGTCGATGAGGAAGCCGCGATCCTCGGAGAGCGTGGCATCCGCCTCCAATTCCTGCTCGATGTAGCTGAATAGGGCGAGCTCCGTTTCACCGCGGATACTGAGGTACTTGACGTACTCCGCGAGGGCGTCGACCTGAGGGGGGCTGAGCAGGGCGAAGGAAGGCATCGAGGATCCGGCGATGCCGTCGTTGAGCACCTTCACCAGATCCGCGTGGGTCGGCTTCGCGTCCCGCCAGGTGCTCTTGAACTTGAACTTCCCGGGGCGGTAGTCCCGCGGATAGGGGTTGAGAAATGCGGCGGTCGGTCCCATGCCGTCTCCGGTGATCCCGTGGCAGTGCACGCAGTGCTCGCGGTAGAGGCCGTTTTTCCTCCCCACGATGTCGCTGTGCACGGGTCCGGCGGCGAGCCTCAGTTTCCCCTGATCGAGGCCGGTCTCGGGAACCACCTCGGGCCTGTCGGGCGTGCCGAACATCGCCTCGAGGATCGTGGCCACCTGTCGCTGGCGGTCTTCCGACCAGCCGGCCCACGGCTCCTTGAGGCCGGAGAGCGGCGCGGTGGTCTTCGTGGCGGCCACCATGTTGAGGCGGAAGGACGCTGGTTCCGTGCGGCCACAGCCCGTCGATGCGAGCAGGGTCGCGCCGATGGCGACGAGAGGCCAGGAGGTCCGGACCGAGGGAGAGAGCGTGGGATGGTTCGTCATGGTGACCGATGTCTCACGACGCGATGGGACGCGGAAAATGGATGATCTCATGCGCTTCACGGCTGTCGACGTGTGAACTGCCGCGCTCATGAACCGAGCGCTCCGGCCGGGACCTCGAGCGTCCCAAGATCACGGGTCTGGCCGTCCTCGAGTGTGACGGTGAACCGGCCCTTCCCCGACCACTTGAGGTCGGGCCGAGAGAGCCCCAGCCCGCCGGACCGCTCGTGCCAGACCTGAAACTCGATCGGCTCGCCGGCGGGGAGGTCGGGGATCGTGAATGTGCCGTCGGCCGCCGTCACCGCCACGTACCCGTCCTTGCGGAACACGGCGTACGCCTTCATCCACGGGTGGATGTTGCATGTCACCATCGTCGGCACGCCCGTTTCGGCGGTGGCCTTGTAGATCGTGCTGCCGGCCGCCGGGATCAGCTGGTTGAAACTGGTGCCGGCGATGTTGGTGTTGTGACCGATCGGGTCACTGTTTCGCACGTCGACGGGCTGTCCCACCCGCGCGGCGAAGACCGGGGTCAGGAACTCACAGTTCTTTTGATCGAAGACCAGTGGCACATCGGGAACGGGATTCTTGACCCGGGCGGTCTTTCTCGCGAACACGACGACGTTGGCCACGCCCTTCGATGATGGGTCGACCAGGAGGGCACGGTCGAGCAGTTTCATCCCCCCCTTCCCGCAGACCTCGAGATCCTTGTCGACCACCAACGCCTGTGGATCTCCGGGCGTCCCGGCGTAGATGAAGCGACCCGTCAACGTGCCCCAGCCGGTCCCGGTCACGACCGCTTCGGTCCCCGCTGAGGCGGCGGACGGGGATGCGCTGACGAGCGTCGCGCGCAGTCGTTCTGCAGCACCGGAATCCGCCCTCGGTGCCCGGGTCCGCGCCTGCCCGCATCCCGACAGCGCGAGCAAACCGACGATCATCGCCAGCATGGACGCCGCGTTCATTCTCCCCCTCAGGGCCGTGCCGCTCACTTGAACACTCCGGGAGCGAGCGTGATCTCGCCCAGGTCGAGGCCTCCCGCCGGCACCTTCACCTTCATGCGGCCTCGGGACGGCTTCTCCGTCTTGCCACCAACCTTCATCTCGCCGAGGTATCCGGCCTTCTCGTGCCAGAACTGCAGTTCCACCTCGCCGACGGGCACGCCCGGAATCTCGAACGTTCCGTCCGGCTTCGACACCGCGGCGTAGGGGTTGGGTCGCACGAGCAGCCACGCCTTCATCCACGGATGGATGTTGCACGTCACCTGCGCGGGGATCGCCTCCTCGCTGGCGAACTTCACCGTCGCCTCACCTCCGGCGGGGATCAGGTTGTTACTCGGGGCGTTTTTCACGGTGGCGATGTTGCTGTTGTGACCGACGGTGTCGGAGTTCTTCACCACCAGTTCCTGCCCTGTCTGTACGAAGACGACATGCGGCTCGAAGCGGCAGCCCTTGTTGTCGAGCTCCGCCTTACCGGCCGCCGCCACCTCCGGATTGAGCTTCACGTCCTTGTCTCGCACGTACACCACCACGTTGGCGATGGCCTTGTCGGGACCGACGACGAGCTCCTCGGCGACCAGCTTGTGCTTGCCGCACACCTCCACATCCTTGTCGACCGTGAGCGCACCGGCCGCCGGCGCGTCCCCGCCGAAGACGAAGCGCCCCTTGATCGAGCCCCACTCGGCGAATGCCGGGGCGGCGAGCATGCCGGCCGCGAGTGCCGCGGAGCACGCGCCCAACTGGCGGACGGCACGAGCCCGCAGGCGTCGACCGGGGGCGATCCGAGAGGCTGGCACGAGGAACATGAAAAAACTCCGGAGAGGGGTGGGCGAGCGGCGAAGCCCGAAATCGAGTCGTGGATCGTGGGATCTCTGCTCCAAAGGATCCTAGTCACCGACGGCATCGGCGGCGACGGCTCGCGACCCGTTCCCGATCGACGTGGTATCCGTGGGCGCGGGGGCTACCGAGGCGGATGGTGCGGCCGGACCGGCCCCAGACCGCGTCTGCGCCGGCTTTTGCCCGTCCGCGGGCTGATCCGCCGGAGGCCCCTGCTTGAGAAAGGCCTCGAGCGAGAGACTTCTCTTGGCGAACAGGTCGAAGTGCATGAGCAGATCCGTCAGGGCGCCGACCTGCTGCTCGCTGGTGCCCGCGTAGAGATCCTGGCTGACCGGCTTGTCGAACGGGATGTTCACGGGCATGCCCGTGTACGGCAGGAATCGCTTCGGGTTGGCGATCCAGTCGTGGACGTATCCCGGCCTGAGACGCTCATGCACCCGCTCGAGCTGCGGCGCGAGTGCCTTGACGTTGCCCGGCGGCGTGTAGTCGCCCACGAGATGGCACTTCACGCAGTAGTTGGTGTTGGTGACGATGCGCAACGCCCCCTCGAGATGGCCGGGGTGCAGCTGCTCCTTCGCCGCCACGTCGGATTCGTCGAGGCGGGGATCGTAGACGTAGGGGTACTCCGCTCCGTCCACCGACGCGAAGTAATTGACCATGTCGCCCGCCTCGGCACTGCTCCAGTTGAACTTCGGCATGCGGAGCACGGCCGGCGGGCGGATCGGGTGGGGATTCAGCAGGAAGGTATGCAGCCAGGCCGACTGGACCTTCCGCCCCTCGCCGACGAGGGGCGGCGGCAGCCAGCCCCATGCATCGTCGGGCTTCACGTTCGGATTGACCACCTTCTCGTCCGCGATCACCACCGGGAAAAGCAGCCGCGCGAGGTCGCCACCCTTCGCCGGGTACCGCCGACCGGCGGCGATCGCGCGTTCGGGGACGAGCAGATTTTGTCCGCCGACCTGCCGTGCCTCTCCGTCGACGAGCGCGTCGTGCCAGAGCATGAAGGGTCGCTGCGGCACGATCTCCGGATCCGCCGCGGCGTCCTCCGGTGTGATCGGCACCCCGTCCTGATCGACCAGCTGCGGGCGGCCGGTCTCGGGGTCGAGCACGGGCATCCCGTAGAGCGACGCCGTGCGCAGCCCCTGTCGATCCACCTTCAGCGAGACTTCGATCTGCTGCGGGCTGAAGTGGGCGGCGAGGAACGGATAGTCGGCGGTTTCCGTGGCGTCCCCGAGCCCGCCAGGCACGTGACGCACCTGCCACCGATCCATCTCGAGCGCGTGGCAGCCTCCGCAGTTGTACTGTTCGGCGACGACGAGCCCCTTGAGCCGCGCCTGTTCCCGCGGCTCCGGATGGTGCACGTACTGCGGTGCCGGCGGCTCGGCCACCAGCCCGAGCACGAAGGTCATCACCGCTTCCCGCTGCGTGTCATCGAACGGGAACTGCGGCATCCGGTACCGCTCGTTGTAGGTTTTGTTCTCCACCTTCTTGTAGTCGTAGCTCCGCGGCGCCCGCAGCTTCTGCCAGAGGAACCCTTCCCGCTCGTGCCCGACGAGCTTTTCCACGAAATAGCCCGTATCAGGATCGAGCGACTCGATGTCGACGTGCGCCTCATCCCGTGGAGCGAGGTAGGCCAAGTCGCCCGCAAAAGGATCATCCGCCGCTCCGCCCGGGGCATCGGTGCGATGCGCGGTGGCCGTCGCGGGCACGGCCTTCGTGCCGGCAGCCTGCGGAGCCCGACCGGTGGCAGCTGCCTCGTGATCAGGGTGGGGTGCGTCGGGCCCGTGCACCTCGCCACCGTGCCCACCGCCGTGATGCTTCGCGGCGAACTGGTGCATGACGAAGTGACTGGCCTGCTCGAACGCGATGCGCGACGGCTCCTTGCGCCCCCAGTCGGCAAGCGCCGCTCCTGCGGGCTTCGCATCCTCGAAGCCGGGGATGTCGTGGCATGAGTAGCAGGCCAGCTTGCCGATCGTCTTCTTCCCCACGTACCGCAGGAGCACGGCGTCGCGATCCTCGGCGAGTCCCGCGAGCATCCGCTCGTCACCCTTGATCGAGGCCTCCCGCTCCCCGAGCCCGTCGGCCAGGATGGCCGCGGCCTTCACGGACGGAAACCGCTCCTTCAGATACATCAGGGCCATCTCGTCGAGGGCGGCACGCTCGTCCGCGGACAGCGTCGTCGCCGACGGGATGTCGCTCGGCTTCCAGCCCTCGGTGGACTGCATCAGGTACGCCGTCGCATCGGCTGCCGGATCACTCACCGTGCCGTCGGCGTGCTCGACCTTGTCGAGGAGCACGTTGGGCATGATCGTCTTGGAGTGGTACCGGCTCGGTTCGCGCAGCCAGCTGTAGAGCCATTCACGACCCTGGGGATGCGACGCGGCCTTCGCACCGATCCTCGAGAGGTTGGGACCGTGCGTGCTCGTCGCCTCGGGGAAGTCGGCATGCTGATGGCACGCGAGGCACCCACGCAGCTGCACCACCTTGCGGCCCCGCTCGACATCGGGCTTCGCGGTCACACCCTCGTACGGGGCGACGTAGTCGAAGGGCTGGCTCGACGCCGAGAGGTAGCTGATCATCGAGCGGATCTCGATGGGCTCGTACCGCATCGACTCCTCGAGCCCCTTGCCCTCGAGGTGTTCCCAGAGCCCGAAGAAGCGGGGCATCTTGGTGGTGGGGCGGAAGTCCTGCGGATTCCTCAGCCAGGAATACGCCCAGTCGAATCCGACCTTGCTCGCGATGTGACGCAGCGACGGGCCGACCTTGGGCAGCGTGCCCGGCGTCTCCGGATCCTTGAGCAGCGACACCAGCTGGTGCGATCGCTCGGAGAGCTTGGCCTCGGCCCCCGCAGCGGCATCCCGCTCGATGAGATCGCGCAGCCGGTCCCGGGCCTGCCGGCCATCCGGGCTCGTGCGCAGCTCACGCGCCCACTTGACGGCGGTCTCACCGAGTTCGGGGAGGGCGGGATCGGCCGTGATCGCGGCGGCGACCTCGTGGTAGTTCGGGACCAGCCGCATGTCGGGGCCGATCCGCTTGTCGGGTCCCGCCCACCCGTTGATCTCGTGGCATCCGTAGCAGCCGTACTGTCGGATCAGGTGGTAGCCCTCGACGAGCTTGGGCGCGGGCGGCTCAAGGAACTTCTCGCTCGGCTCGAGGTCCACGACCTGGTGATGGCATTTCAGGCAGCTGGACTGCTCGAACCGCTCCGGCAGCATCGGCAGGATCCAGTGGTGGTTGTTGAACCAGCCATGGTCGTCATGCCACGCGTGGCCCTGCTTCGGAGAATTCGGCGCGTGTGAGGCCCACTTGAACGAGGTCGCACTCCCCTGCCCCTGGTGGCAGATCGTGCAGCCGAAATTCTTCATGGGATGCGGGCTCGAGTCGCCGACGAAGAGATCGAGGCGGGGGTGCGTCGAGTACGGCTGGGGCACGCCCCGTCGGACCACGACCTCGAGGGGCGTTCCCCACACGGGCGATTCGACGAGCGACGCGACGGCGGCATTCCGAGCGAGCGTTCGACCTCCGCTCACCCGCTCGATGACGTCACCGGCCATCAGGCCCGCCACGGCCGCCGGGGATTTGGGTACCACCACGCTGATCGTCGGATCCTCGGCATTGAAGAGACCCCGCGGCGCCAGCTGCATGCCGTAGAGCGCCTCGAGCTGCGCGTTGCCGTCGCCGTCGACGGTCGCCCGTTCCGGCGGCGCGGCAGGCGTCGCGAGCGTGACACGCACCTCGGACTGGTCCGGATACGCCGGGTCGATGCTCGACCCCGGGAGCGTCTTGTCCATGCCGCGGTGGCACGTCGTGCAGCGGTCGAATCGCGCCACGTTGCGGAAGTTGTTGTTGAGCGTCAGGTCGGGGAGCCAGATCTGGTCGACCCGCAGCGGTCCGTTGAACGCATCGAGCACCGGCAGCTCGAGCAGCTTCTTGCCGACGTTGGCCCGACGGTCCGCGACGGCCTTCTCGAGCTGGGCGAGCTGACTGCGATGGTCCGCGAGCGCCTTCGACGCCCCGTCCTCGGCCGCCATGATCCGCTTCATGAACCCGTCGAGCGCCAGCCGATGGGTGTTGGCGGCCTGAAACCGCTGCATCGCCTCCGCGACCTCGCCGCGACGCGCGTCGGCGATGGCCAGCAGTGCCGTCTGACGCTCGGCGGGCAGCTCGTCCGCGACCGCGAGCTCGTAGTCCGCCCGCGCCTTGTCGAGGTCGGCCTTCCGGAGCTTGAGGGCGCCGGCACGCTGATCCTCGCGAAACTTCGTCCGCGCGACGATGTCCCGGAACCGGGCGAGCAGGTCCCCGCGCACCCTCAGCCGCTCGCCGGGGTCGCTCTGCTTGACCAGCACGTCCACGTCGACGGCGGCGCGATCGGCCGCCTCGACGTCGTCCGGAACGGTGCGGACCTCGTCGATGAAACCGCGGGCGAGATCGGGATCGATGTCCGCGCGACGGGCATCGGCGAGGGCGTTTTCGAGCTCCCGACGCCGCGTGTCGTAGGCCTCGGACTCCTGCTCCGCGACCCGCGCGGTCGCGGCCCATGTCTCGACGTTGCGAAACCCGCGCGCGTACCGCTTCCACGGGCGATCGTGGTCGGCGGCGAGCATCCACACCGTCGCCAGCAGGAGCGCGATCGCTCCGATGGCGAAGACGACGTGGAGAATCCTGAGATTGCGCCAGGTTTGTTCCGTTGCGGGCATGTGACTTCACCCTCGATCCCAGGATCCGGAAACCGCGAGCCGCCCCCGTGGAGCCGGTCGGTCCAACCCGCACGCGCCACGACGATCGTCGGCCATCGACACGCTCCCGATCAGAAATTCAACGACAGTTCCGGGATGCTCACGATGTACTTCAGATTGAGCGTCCACCGCAGGATCATCTTCAGGGGCAGCGAGAGCATCAGCAGCATGAGGTTCGCCATGACCATGTACCGCACGAATCCCATTTTCGCGAAGTACCCGCGGAACACGGTGACGGCGAGCAGCGGCGGCAGCACGACCAGGTAGGCGCCGAGCAGGATGAGGCCGGGGGCCTCACGCTTGAGCACCGTCAGGAACTGCGTCAGGGCGCTCGCGCCGCTCGGGGCGCGTGGCAGGGGCTGGTCGAGCAGCTTGACCCAGAACATCTGATTGAGGTCGACGTTGTTGAGCACCTCGACCTTGTACGGAGTCCAGTACTCGAACGGGCCGTAAAAATTCCAGTTGGGGCCGCGGAGAAACGTGCCGAGGATGATGAGCGTGATCCACAGCACGAGAAAGCCGAACTGGTACGTGAGGTAGGCGAACTTCCGCTCCGCGATCGAGTAGTACCCGTTGCCCCGCTTGTTGAAATCGAGATAGGGCATCGCCATGAGCCCGAAGATGACGAGGCTCGGCAGCACGACGCCCGCATACCAGGGGTCGAAATAGACGAGCATTTCCTGCAGCCCGAGGAAGTACCACGGGGCCTTGGAGGGATTCGGCGTCTTTACGCTCGAGGCCGGCTCCTCGAGCGGGGCCGGCAGGACGATGGCCCACAGGAGGAGGAGCGCCGACACGGCGACCATGCAGATGAGCTCGGTGTAAACGAGGTCGGGCCACACGAGCACCTTCTCGTCATCGAGTTTTTCCATCGGCGGCTCGCCTCGCGCGATGCGGTCGTCGTTCACGACGGCCTGTTTCGTGGCGACCCACGTGAAGAATGCGAGCAGGAAGACGAGACCGACGATCGGCACGTTGTCGGGCTTCATGACGATCGCCGCGAAGTTCGCGTCGGCCATCGACAGGCCCATGACCACGAGGGCCAGATTGAAGATCGTCCAGGCCACCATCGGCTGCACGAAGAAGCGCCTGAACACGAAGAGCAGCGTGAAGAGCGCGAGCGTGCCGACCGTGTACAGAACCGGTCCGGAGAGCGCGTTGACGAGTCCCCGCACGCCGGACGGCAGCGAGGGGACGAAGCGCGGCGAAGCCGACAGCGCGAGGCTCGCGAGCACCATCATGACGCCCGCCACGACCGCCCACACGACCGCCCAACCTGGCTGGTTGCGTCGCCTCCAGAGCACGAGGGCGCAGATCCCGTTCATGGCCGCGATGAACGCGTAGTAGCCGCCGAGGAAGCCGGCGACGTCGCGGAGGAAGAACGGAGAGGAATGCATGATCGAGCAGCCTGATGGATGCGACCTGGTGGATGACGACGCGCGGATGACGACGCGTGGAACGGACCGGCCGGCGTGCCTCCCGACGGACTCAGAGCGGACCCGAAATGCCACCGTCCTTGCGGACGCGCCAGAAATGGATCGCGAGCAGCAGCCCCACCGCCAGCGGGATGGCGATGCAGTGCAGCACATAGAAGCGGTTGAGCGTCTCCTCACCGACGAATCGGGCCCCGAGCAGGCCGAAGCGGGCATCGGAGCCGTCGGTGATCATGTCGATCCCGCCGATCGTGAGGAACTGCTGTCCCGGGCCCTCGTAGCC
>JBJTBO010000186.1:0-5801 GCA_046091445.1 Planctomycetaceae bacterium
GGGTGGAACGCGAGCGGGATGAAGGTCTGAAACCCTCCCGTCTCGTCCTGCAGCTGCCGCAGTCGCAGCAGGTGATCGGTGCGGTGGAAGGCGTTCTCGATGTGTCCGTACAGCATCGTCGCGTTGCTGCGCAGGCCGAGCTCGTGGGCCGTGCGGTGGATCGCGAACCACTCGTTCGTGTCCGCCTTGTGCTCGCAGATCTTGTCCCGCACCTCGGGGTGGAAGATCTCCGCACCCCCTCCCGGCAGGCTGCCCAGGCCGGCGTCCCGCATCTCCACGAGGATGTCGCGGATGCCTCGCTTCGTGAGGTGACAGAACCAGTTGATCTCGACCGGCGTCCACGCCTTCAGGTGGAGTGACGGGTAGGCGTCGTGGAGCAGTCGGATCACGCGGAGGTACCAGTCGTAATCCTTCTGGTGGTGCAGCCCGCCCACGATGTGCAGCTCCGTCGAGCCCGCATCGAACGCCTCGCGGCCGCGGGCGAGGATCTGCTCGTCGCTCATCACATATCCGCGGGCGTCCCGCAGGTCGGCGCGGAACGCGCAGAACGTGCAGCGGTAGACGCACACATTCGTGGGGTTGAGGTGGGTGTTGATGTTGTAGAAGGCGAGGTTGCCGTTCCTGCGCTCCCGCACGAGGTTTGCGAGCTCGCCGAGTTCGTGCACGTCGATCCGCTCGTCCCACAACGACTCGGCCTCGGCTGCGTCGAGCCGCACGCTGGCTTCGATCTTTTCACGGACGGCGTCGAGCGACGGACGCACGGCACGAATCATGGGTGGGCCTACGGCGAGGGACATGGGGTACGATCATGAGGAGAACCGCAGCCGGCCCGGGATTGCAACCACGCGATCGTGGCGTGGCCCACGTCCCCGGCCCGCCGGGCATCCAGCCCCCGGTTGGCCGCGGAACACGCCTTCCATGGCTTCCATGGACTTTTTCCCCGATAGAGAACCTCGGACAAGCCACGGTTTTTCCCGGTTCTCGACCGCCGCCTCCAGCGTCGGATGACTCGATCCACGGGCCATGAGCGCATGGAGCCATCCCCCTCGCCGTTCGCCGCCGACCCGAACGCCGGCCTGTTCGTCGCGTTCCGCATCCTCTTCCATGCGAGGTTTTACTACCCCGTCTTCATGGTGATGTTCCTCGACTTCGGCGTCAGCGTCGAGGAGTTCGGCATGCTCAACGCGGTCTGGGCCGCGGCGATCGTCGTGCTCGAGGTGCCCTCCGGGGCGCTCGCCGACCTCGTGGGGCGCAAGGGGCTGCTCGTGGCGGGGGCGGTCCTCATGGTGTGCGAGATGCTCGTGCTGTGCGTGGTGCCCGTGCCGTCCCCGTGGGTGATGCCGGCCCTCCTCGTCAACCGCGTGCTCAGCGGCACGGCCGAGGCGTTCATCTCCGGCGCCGACGAGGCGCTCGCCTTCGATTCGCTCGAGGCCCGCGGCCTCTCGGCCCAGTGGCCTCGCGTCCTCGAGCGCCTCCTCCAGTGGAGCGCCGTCGCGACGGTCGTGGCGATGATCACCGGAAGCCTGCTCTACGATCCCCGGACGCTCGACGCGGTCGGTCGGGCCCTCGGCCTCGCGGGATCGCTCACCGCCGCGGACACCTTCCGGCTGCCGGTGTGGCTGACGCTCGGCTCGAGCGTGGTCGCCGTGGGCATCGCGCTGGCCATGCGCGAGCCGCCCCGTGCCACGGGCCGCGCCGCCGGGTGCGGCGGCCTCCTCGCGCCGTTCCGCCAGATGGCGGTCACGGCCCGCTGGGTGGTCGCGCACCCGCTCATCCTCGTCGTGATCGTCGCCGGCGTCCTCGTCGACCAGCCGATCCGTCAGGTGCTCGTGGTGTCGAGCGAAATCTATCGACAGATCGCCATCCCGGAGCGGCTGTTCGGATTCATCGCGGCCGGTTCGGCCGCCGTGGGCCTGCTCACGGCGACCCCGCTGCGGCGACTCGCACTGCGATCCTCGCCGCGCCGGAACGCCGCAATCCTCGCCGTGGCGACCTTCGCGGGACTCTGCGGCGTCGCCGCGTTCGTGCCGTGGTGGGGCATCGTCTTCGTGATGGTGCTCTCGACGGCGCTCCGCATGGTGGTGTTCCTGCAGAGCCACTACCTCAACCAGCTCGTGTCGTCCGACCGACGCGCGACCGTGCTCTCGTTTCGCGGCCTCGCGGTGAACGTGGCCTACGGTCTCATGAGCCTGGGGTTCGCCGCCGCGGTGGCCGCGGTCGAACACGCGGCCGCGGGTGACGGAGGCTCGGCCGGATCCCGTGCCGGCGCGACCGACGCGTTCCGCGCCGTGGTCGGCTGGCTGCCGTGGTCGTTCGCGGGGGCATGCCTGCTCTTCGCCGTGTGGACCCTCCGGCGGCTCGGCACGACCGCGGCGCTCGGCGGGGCGGGAGGCTTCGCCGAGCCGCAGGAGACCTCCGCTCCGCCGTGACGCGTACCCACGCCACGGGCCGGTGCGGCGCCCTCAGGCCCAGAGGTCGGCCGCGATCGCCACCAGGAGCACGAGGCCGATCACGGCATTGGCCGTGAAGAAGGCCTCGTTCACCCGCGACAGATCGTCCGCGCGCACGAGCGAGTGCTCCCAGATCAGCAGGGCGGCGATGACACCCCACGCCACCCAGAAGATCGCACCGAGTGCGGGCACGACGAGCGGCAGGGCCGCGAGCAGGATCAGTGTGGCCACATGGAGCCACTGCGCGCGTGCGAGCGCCCGGGGAACCCCGATGCGGGCGGGAACGCTGTGCAGTCCATGCGCGGCGTCGAAGACGGCGTCCTGGCAGGCGTAGATGATGTCGAATCCCGCCACCCAGGTGGTGACCGCCAGCCCCAGCACGGCCGCCGGGAGGATGTCGGCCGGATCCCGCACGACCGTCGCACCCCGCAGGGCGATCCAGGCCGCGACCGGCGCCAGCCCGAGGGCGGCCCCGAGCCAGAGGTGGGCCAGCGAGGTGAACCGCTTCGCGTAGCTGTAGCCGAGCAGCCAGGCGAGGACTGGCAGCGACAGGGCCAGGGGCAGCCAGTTGGGCAGGAAGAGCAGCGTGCCGGCCACGAAGACCGAGGACGAACCCACGACGAGTGCGAGCACCTGCGCCGTCGTGACGTCACCCCGCGGGAGGTGCCGCGACGCGGTGCGCGGATTGGCGGCGTCGATCGCACGATCGACGAGCCGGTTGAACGCCATCGCCGCGGTCCGCGCGGCCACCATGCAGACGAGGATGCCGGCGGCCGGCCGGAGCCACGTGGACGGCTGCGTCGCCACCATGCCTCCGTCGCCTCCCCAGGCCGCCGCCACGAGGGCGGCCATGAGCGCGAACGGCAGCGCGAAGACGGTGTGGCTGAAGCGCACGAGGGCGAGGTAGGTGCGCAGCGTCGCGGCCATCACGAGGAGGCACCCCAGCGGGGGATCAGCGCGTTCGCGACGCCCAGCTGGTCGCAGATCCGGGCGACCACGAAGTCGATCAGATCGGCCACCGACTCCGCGCGGGCGTAGAAGCCGGGCGACGCGGGGAGGACGACGGCGCCCGCCTCGTGGATGGCCTGCATGTTGCGAAGCTGTGGCAGCGACAGCGGCGTCTCGCGAGGCACCACGACGAGCTTCCGCCGTTCCTTGAGGTGGACCTCGGCCGCACGATGGACGAGGTTCTCCCCCATCGCATGCGCCACCGCGGCGAGCGTACTGCCGCTGCATGGACAGATCACCATCGCCGCGGTGAGGAACGACCCGCTCGCGATCGGCGCCATGAGGTTCCGGTGGTGATGGTAGTGGAGGCGTCCTGCGGGCGGCGGCGGTGCACCGAGCATGACGCGGGGATCGAAGCGGTCGAGATCGACCCGCCGGCCCATCTCCGTCTCGAGCACGGCCTGTCCGGAGGGACTGATCGAGAGGTGCACCTCCCGCCCCGCCGCCAAAAGCACCTCGAGGAGACGCACGCCGTAGGGGGCGCCCGACGCACCGGTGAAGCCGAGCACGATCGGCAGCGAAGGGTCGAGCGGCACGCGTCAGCCTTCCCGTCGGCAGATGGAGAGCGTGGCGATCCCGAGCGTGAGCGGAATCGACTCGATGCGGTCGAAACCTGCCGCGCGGATCAGGGAGGCGAGGGCCTCGCCCGTTGGAAAGGCCTCCACGCTCTGGTTGAGGTAGGTGTACGCATCGGAGGCATTCCGCGCCACGGCATTCCCCACGACGGGCAGGACGCGGCGAAAATACCAGAGGTACAGTCCGCGCACGACACGGTTGGCGGGAAGCGAAAACTCGAGGATCGCGAGCGTGCCACCCGGCCGGCACACCCGCGCCATCTCTGCGAGGCCCCGCGCGGTATCGGCGATGTTGCGGAGCCCGAAGGCGACCGTGACGAGGTCGAACGACGCGGCGGGGAAGGGGAGGTCCATCGCGTCGGCCTCGACCCACTCGATCGCGAGCCCGGCACGATGCGACTTCTGCGCGCCGCGGTCGAGCATCGGCCGGCAGAAGTCGCCGGCCACGATCCGGACGCCCGGACCGGCCGCCCGCGCGTACGCCAACGCGAGATCGCCGGTGCCGGTGCACAGGTCGAGCATCGCGCCACCGGCAGGCGGCGGGGGCGCGCGACGGACGGTCGTGCGCCTCCAGAGCACGTCGATCCCGCCCGACAGGAGTCGATTGACGAGGTCGTACCGTGGCGCGATCTCCGCGAACATGCCCCGGACGCGGCCACCGCTCTTGTCCACGGCCGCGTGCGGGCCATGGTGACCTACGGTGGACTCTTCTATCGTGAAGGGCATGGTGGGGCCGTCGGCGCCGCGCTGGACATCGTGCATCGATCGTGACCGAGCCTCCCACATGCGTTGGCACTGCCACGATCTCTTCCATCGTATGCCGCCCGGAGCGACCGCGGGAGGGATCGCGGTGGTCATCGACGTGCTGCGGGCGTCGACGACGATGATCACCGCCCTCGCGTCGGGGGCTCTCGCGGTGATTTCCGAGGCGGACGTCGCCGCGGCACGCCACCGCGCCGCGGCGGCCGGTACGGCAGCCGTGCTCGGGGGGGAGCGGGGCGGCATCCGTATCGACGGCTTCGACCTCGGCAACTCACCGGCCGAATATACGGCCGAGCGGGTGGCGGGACGCATCGTGGTGATCACCACCACCAACGGCACCGCGGCGCTCGCCGCGTGCGACGCCGCGCTCGAACGGCTCGTGGGCGCGTTCGTCAATCGCTCGGCGGTCGCAGCCGCCGCGCGACGCCTGGCCGCGATGCACCGGGCGCACGACGTGCATCTGGTCTGCGCCGGCACCGACGGCACGGTGACCGACGA
This sequence comes from Planctomycetaceae bacterium, assembly GCA_046091445.1. GTDB lineage: Bacteria > Planctomycetota > Planctomycetia > Pirellulales > UBA1268 > QWPN01. The sequence continues at coordinate 5,294 of JBJTBO010000186.1, forward strand.
GGACGTCCTCGCCGCCGGCGCGATCCTCGACGCCGCGGCGGCCGACGCGGCCGGGGCCGATGAGCCGCTCGACGGCCCGGCCCGTGAGGCACGGGATCGATTCCGGCAGCTCGTCGCGGCCCACCCGTTGAATCCTGACGCCGGCCTCGCGCGGGCGTTCGCGGACGCGCCGGGCGGTGCCAATCTCATCGCCCTCGGCATGGCCGACGACCTGCCCCGTTGTGCGCGGCTCGACGCGGTTCGTGTCGTGCCGCGACTCGATCGGGCGCGCGGCTGGCTCTGCCCGGAGACGCCCGGCTGATCCGCCGCGGCAGGCGGCGGCACGGGCCTCGTCACCGGCGCCCGCGCCGCCCGCATCGTGGCCACGCCCGACCAACCGTGGTTGGGACGGGCGGAGCGACGCTGGTACACTCCCGCCTCCACGCATGGAACGACCCCCTCGATCATGACGCATCCGAACGACCAGTCGCGCATGGACCGCATCGTGTCGCTCGCGAAGCGGCGCGGC
>JBJTBO010000187.1:0-2279 GCA_046091445.1 Planctomycetaceae bacterium
ACCGCAGCATGTCGAGGACGCCCACCTCCGGCACCACGGCGCCGAAGAGGTCGGGCCGCTGCGTCAGCATCGCGCCGGCAAGCAGGCCGCCGTTGCTGCTGCCGTTGGCGGCGAGGTGGTTCGGGCTTGTCCAGCCGTTCGAGACGAGCCACTCGGCGACCGAGATGAAGTCATCGAAGACATTCTGTTTGTGCAGTTTGGTGCCCGCCTCATGCCACGCGTCACCATACTCCCCGCCGCCACGGAGCGTGGCGACGACGTACACGCCGCCCCGCTGCATCCATGCGATCGCATCGGGCGAGTACGACGGTGTGTAGGAGACGGCGAATCCCCCGTAGCCGGAGAGCCACGTCGGATTGTCGCCCGTCGGCGTGACGCTGCGCAGGCGGGACACGAAGGCCGGGATGCGCGTGCCATCGCGACTGGTGGCCCAGACCTGTTCCGTGACGAAGTCGGCTGGATCGAAGGGGACCGTCGGGGTGTACCACGGCCGTACGCGACGGGACACGACATCGAGGCTCAGCACCTTGTCGGGTTGCGTGAAGCTCGTGTACGACACGAAGGCATCGTGGGAATCGCCGCGGGCCGTGACGGCGGTGACGTCCCCGAGGTCGGGCAGGCTGACGGGGCCGATCGGCCGGCCCGCGCGCGTGAACACCTCGAGGCGTGCCACGGCATCGTCGAGGTACTCGACGATGAGGCGGGATCCGACGGCCGTCACGCTCTCGATGTCCTCCGGCCGCTCGGCGACGACCTCCCTCCATTCGGCCGGTTCCGGATTGCGGAGATCGACGCGGATCACGCGGCCGTTCGGTGCGTCGGCGGTCGTGTGGATCCAGACATGGCGTCGGTCCTGCGCGATCACGCGGTAGACGGCGGCCGTCACCGTGGGCAGGTTCGCTACGCGAAAGCCTGCGCCGGTCCGGGTGACATGTGCCAGCGTGTTCGTGATGCCCGTCGATACGAGATCGAGCCAGACTCGGCCGTGACCCCGGGCCGAAACCGCTGCCATGCGCAGTGACGGCTGGTCGGGCGCCTCGAACACCTTGACGTCGTTTGTGGGTGAAGACCCGAGGCGGTGGTGGAAGACCGCCATGTTCGAGTTGGACGACTCGAGGGGATTCGTCGGCTCCGGGTAGCGCGAGTAGAAGAAGCCCCGTGAGTCTTCGGTCCAGGCGACGCGAGTGAACTTCGACCATTCGATCCGTTCGGGAAGATCCCGCCCGGAGCGCACGTCGCGGATCCGCCAGGTGCTCCAGTCCGACCCGCCGTCCGATTCGGCCCAGGCGACGTGGCGTCCGCTTGGGCTCGGGTACCAGGCGGCCAGGGAGACGGTGCCGTCCGCGGAGAGGGTGTTGGGATCGAGCAGGATCCGTCCGGCGTCGCGGCCGGCACGCGACACGAAGAGCACCGCCTGCGCCTGAGTGCCGTCGCTGGCCGTCCAGAACAGGGACCGGCCGGCGGTGATGGGGGAATCGACGGATGGTTGTGCGAGGAGGTCGGCGATCTGGGCGGCCCGGTCGGCCCGTGTCGGCAGTGCCTGCAGGGTCTCGGTCGCGCGTTGCGACTGGGCCTCGATCCAGGCCTCCGTGCGCGGATCGGCGGGATCCTCGAGCCAGCGATACGGGTCGGCCACCGGCGTGCCGAAGAAGGTGTCGACGTGCTCGATCCGCTCCGCCGGCGGGTAGTCGATCGCGGGGAGAGACGCCGCGGCGGCGGCGAGGGAGTCACCCGCGAGCAGTGTCCGTGTTTCGAGTTGCTCGATCGTCAGCATCGCGGCCCCATGTCATTCGGGTGTCGAGCCGAGCGGCCAGAGTTCGAGGCGACGCACGAGCAGTTCCGCCTGCTCGGTCTGCAGGAGGATCTTTCCCTCGCTCGGCAGGCAATCAAACGCCTCGTTCACGACGACGCCGTTGACCTTGTAAACGAGCGTGTCGCCGTCGGCGATCACCTCCATCCGCGTCCACTCGCCGAACGGGCTCTCCACATCATACCTGCCACGGAAGCCGATCGCATCCTTCCAGTCCGGGTCTCGACCGAACCAGTTGATGCGACCCTTCGTGAATGCCTGCCGCTCGGAGCCACGTTTCCAGACGGTCTCGCCGTCGCGGTCCGTCGTCGTCTCGGCGGAGAGGGCCACCGGATAGGCGCGGCCGGTGAGCGGGTCGGCCCCGGTGAGCACGAGGATGTCGCCGACTCCCCCCTCGATGATCTGTGCCTCGATCGACGCGAGCCACGTGTCGCCGAAGCCGCCGTCGGGGCCCCAGCCATGGACGAGC
>JBJTBO010000188.1:0-8958 GCA_046091445.1 Planctomycetaceae bacterium
CGAACGTGTCGGCGCCGTGGGCGAAGCCGACGGCGGTCTGGTTCAGGGCCACCGTCGCCATGTCGACCTCGAGCCGCCGGGTGAACCGGGTGAGGGACTGGGCGTTGAGCCGACCGCTGGCGGCCGCGACCGCGAGGGCGATCTGCATCTCCCGGCGGCGGGCGAACGAGTCGTCCACGGTCTGCTCCTCGCGCACCGGATCGAGCGCGAAGACGCGGAGGGGCCACCGCCGCCGCACGTACTCGTTGAAGGCGGAGCGGGCCTCGGGTGATGGATCGGGTCCGTAGAACGGTCCCGCGCACGGGAGCATTCCGCCTCGCCCCTGGGCTGTCGCCGACTCGCGCATGTCGTCGACGAGCCGCTCGTTGAGCAGCGCCGCCTCCACGAGCAGTCCCCACGCCAGCACGGCCGTCGGGGTGGCGCAGGCGGGCGGGCGTTCACCCGCCGGCGCGCAGCAGCGCGGATCGACGACCGGGAGCGGGGTGGTCGCGACGGGCGGGCCGCCCGCATCGCCCGGAAGCACGACGTCGCGCATGGTCGCACCGAGCTCCGCGAACCACCGGCAGCGGAGCGCGTCGAGCTCGGCGGTCCGCCTCCCGCGGACGAGCTCCGCGAGATGCCACTGGGTCATCTCCGCCCAGACGTGCCGCCGGCTCTCCTCCTCGAGAAATGCCGCCGCGGCCTTCGCCTCCTCGTCGAGGAAGCCGCGCACGTCCACCACCGTCGCGCAGGGGTGGCCCGCGGGATGGCCCGCGAGCGCGCGGTGCGTCTCGTGGATGAGGATCGCGATCTCGCGCGTGCCGCTCACCTCCACGAGCTGGGAGAACGGGATGGGCAGGCGGGCGCGACGCGTCTTCATGGCCGGTGCGGGCGCCGGTGCGACCGTGGGCAGCCGCTCCGCGAGGGACTGCATGGCCGCCTGCACGCCCTGCCGGCGGGCGTCGTCGCGAGGGTCGGGGTCGTCGAACGCGTCATGTCCGTCGGCCGCAGTGGTGCCCGCGACGATCGTCTCGGCCCACGCCACGCACGCCGGGTCGTTCACGCACCACGTCAGGGGTGGAGCGATCACGTCGACGAGGTCGTTGACGATGAGGCTGCGAAACGTGGCGGGCAGCAGGTCGTCACCCAGGATCGGCTCGGCCGTGAACGTGATCTCGGCGCCGTGTCCCGAGTCGGTCAGCTCACCGGGCGTCACCGAGACGGGGATGCGCACGAGGGCCAGGCCGTAGCCCGGCGCGTCGGCCGAGTCGTCCCCCTCGTTGACGCGACGCAGGGCGTGGAGGTGCTGGAGGTAGCGAGACAGCTGGTCGAGGTGCACGGTCGGCTCGAGCGAGATCGGCGCGGCGTCGAACTGGAATCCGGGCGGTGCGGGGGCGAAGGCGAAGGGGTCGGAGCGAGCGATCACGACCGGGGGCGCGCGGTCGACCGGCTCGTTCGACGTGGGCAGCAGCCCCTGGATCGCGTTGACGACGCTCGCGCTGCCCGTGGCCTCGGGGACGGCGACCTGGCGGCTCGTGCGACGATTGCCGGAGGCCGACTGGAGCGCGAGCGCCATGCCGAGGAAGGCCTGGTCGCTGCGGCGCAGGGCCGCGCTGGTGCGCTCGGTGAACTGGCCGAGCTGCCGCGCCATCTCGGCCTCGTACTCCGCACGGTGCCGCATGAGCCGCGTCTGCCCCCAGACATCGGGCTCCTTGGGCACGATCCAGCCGTAGGTGCGCTGGTGATGGTCGAGCCACGCGAGCTGGTCGGCGAGCCGGTCGAGCGGGTCGTCACAGGGCGGGGGCGGAGGCTCGCGGTGCACGCGTTCGAGCGGGGCGGCGAGCCGGCGCAGCAGCGTGCCCATGTCTCCGGCCGTGGCGGCGACCGCCCCCCACCCGACGACGACGGCGGCAAGCAGCCCCCGGCCGGACGAAGACCACGCCGGCCGCACGCCGGTTCGACGGGACGGGCACGCGCGGGCCATGGCCGGTGCTCCGACGGAGTGAATTAGGATCAGGGGGGTGGCACCCCCTTCGTTCGGCGTCGTATGCACAGAGCCCTTATGAGATTCGATTCCAGCATGGTTCCTTCGCCTGCTTGCCCCTCTTGCCGCGGGCCGCACTGGTTCGTGCCCCCCTACATCGTGGAGCACATGTGCGGCCTCGACGACGCGGTGCTGCGCGACCGGGCCCTCGCGGCGCTGGAGCACGGCGCGGCGGTGCGGGCGGTGCGGGCCTTCGCCCAGCAGCTGCCGTCGATGATGGCGCTGCCCTCGCCCACGGGCCGCCGTCACCGGCTGGTCTACGACGCCCGTGGCCGCGACGCGCTGCCGGGCACGCTCGTGCGTGCGGAAGGCGATCCTGCCACGGACGATCCGGCCGTCAACGAGGCCTACGACCACTCCGGCGACACGTTCGACTTCTTTCACGACGTCTTCGGCCGCAGCTCGCTCGACGACGCGGGCATGACCCTCGTCTCGAGCGTGCACGTGGCCGAGGTCGATCCGCGTGGCTCCTTCCAACCGATGAGCAACGCCTTCTGGGACGGCGAGCGGATGGCGTATGGCGACGGTGATGGCGTCGTCTTCGAGCGCTTCACCCGCGCGCTCGACGTCGTGGGCCACGAACTGACGCACGGCGTGCAGGCCTACGCGAGCAACCTCGTCTACCGCGGGGAGTCGGGCGCGCTCAACGAGCACTTCGCCGACGTGTTCGGCGTCCTCGTCCGGCAGTGGAAGGCGGGAACGCCGGCGGAGGACGCCTCGTGGCTGGTGGGCGCGGACATCCTGGTGCCGGCGCGGACGCGGCGCGGCATCCGCGACATGGAGCTGCCCGGCACGGCCTACACGGATGATCCCGTGCTCGGCAGCGATCCGCAGCCCGCGCACATGGACGACGTCTACACCGGGCCGGCCGACGCGGGCGGCGTGCATCTCAACTCCGGGATCCCGAATCGGGCGTTCGTGCTCGTCGCGAAGGCCCTCGGTGGCCCGGCGTGGGGAACCGCGGGAGCGATCTGGTATGCCGCCATGCTGCAGCTCTCGCGCACGAGCCGGTTCGCCGACATGGCGGCACTCACCGCGCAGGTCGCGGGCGACCGGTTCGATGCGGCGACGCGGCGGGCGGTCCGCGCGGCGTGGAAAAAGGTGGGGCTGTGAGCCGGCGACTCAGCAGGCCGTCACGGCGTCGGTGACGCGAGTCTCGATGGGCAGGGTCGCGCGGATGCGCGTGCCACCGTCCGGTTCGGAGTCGACGACGCAGGTGCCGCCCGCGAGCCGCACGCGTTCCCGCATGCCGAGCAGGCCGAGGCCCCCCTCGAGATCCGGCGCATGCGACACGTCCGAGTGGACGCTCGCGAAGCCGCGACCCGTGTCCTCGACGGCGACGACCACCGCGCCGTCGCGAGGCACGATCCGCACCGTCACCCGCTCGGCGCCGCTGTGCTTGCGGACATTGGTGAGCGACTCCTGCACGACGCGGTAGATCGTCGTCTGCAGGGGGGCGGCCAGGGCGTCGATGGAGGGGTCGAGGGCGCACACGACGTCGACGCCTCCCGACCGCACCTCCTCACAGAGGTCGCTGATGGCCGCCTGCAATCCGAGGTCGTCGAGCGCCGCCGGACGGATGCCGCGGATCACACGGCGACCATCCTCGATGCCCTTTGCCAGGTAGTCGATCACCGACTCGACGACCGGCCGCGTCGTGTCGTCGAGCGGCGTGTGCTTCAGGCTCTCGAGCATCATCTTCGAGCCGACGGCGTACTGGATGAGGCCGTCGTGAAACTCATGGCAGAGCATCTGCTTTTCGCGTTCCTGGACGTCGATGAGGTTCCGCAGGAGCCGCTCGCGCGCCGCGAGCGCCCGCCGGGCCCGCTCGAGTTCCGTCACGTCGGTCGACACGCCCGCCACCGCGACGGCACGCCCCTCCTCGTCGAGCACCGGAAACTTCACGGTGACGTAGGAGTGGGGGCCGTCATCGTGCGGCAGCATCTCCTCGAACGTCAGAGCCTCCCCCGATTCGAGGACGCGGCGGTCGGTCTGGAGGAACGAGTCGGCGATCGCCTCGGGAAACCAGGCATGCGGCGTCGTGCCGACGGAGCCATGACGCATGGCGGGCCAGAGATCGGCATGCCGGCGGTTGATGAGGAGGTAGCGGCCGGCCGCGTCCTTGACGTAGATCGCCGCCGGGGCGTGGTCGATGAAACTCTGCAGGAGCGTGGTCTGCTCCCGCACGCGTCGCTCCGCATCCCGTCGGCCGGAGATGTCGAGCACCGTGCCGATGAAGCCCGAGACGTGGCCTGCGGCATCGGTGATCGGCACCGCGCTTGCCAGCACGGTGCGGATCGATCCATCGGGCCGCACGAGCCGCACCTCGTTCACGTAGGCCACGCCCTGGCGCACGCTCTCGTCCCACCGTTGCATCACCGTGGGCACGTCGTCGGGATGGATGGCCTGGCTCCAGCTGTGGCCCAGCGCAGCTCCCGGATCGAGCCCGCTGAGCTCGTACCACACGTCGTTGGCGAACGTGCAGAACCCTGCCTCGTCGGCGACCAGGATGCCGATCGGTGCCTTCGTGGTGAGCGCGTCGAAGGCGGTGCGGCAGTCATGGAGGGCCCGACGCGTGCGGACCAGCCAGACACCGGCCGCCACCAGGGCGGCGATCGCGGCGAGCACGAACAGGTTGGTCACGGCAGGCGGCCCGATGCGCGGGTGCGAATCCCCCGATGCCCATGGTACCGGGGGAACCTCGGGGCCGCAGTACGTCAGAGGGGGATGCCGTGGTGGAGCGCACGGACGCCGCCCCACGCGTGGCTCGTGCGCACCGCGCCGGTGATGTACCGCTTGCCCTCCGCGACGGCTGCGGAGAGGTCGAGTCCGCGGGCGAGGCCGGTGGCGATGGCGGCGGAGAACGTGCAGCCGGTGCCGTGGGTATCGACGCCGCGGTGGAACGGCGCCACGAACCGCTCGCAGCCGTCCCGCGTCGCGAGGATGTCGGTCGCCAGGCGGCCGCGCAGGTGGCCTCCCTTGAGCAGGAAGCCGCAGCCGTACCGCTCGACCAGGGACCGTCCCGCCTCCTCCATCTCCGCGAGCGTGCGGCACGGACGATCGGACAGGATCCGCAGTTCGTCGAGGTTCGGCGTCACGAGCGTGGCCAGTGGAAAGAGCAGCTCGCCATAGGCCCGCACGGCGGCCGGCTCGAGCAGCGGGTCGCCGCTCGAGGCCACCATGACCGGATCGACGACCACCGGCACACGTCGCCCGCGCCGCGCGGCGTCGGTGCGTCCACCGGCGCCGCCCCGGGCGACGGGGGCGAGTGCAGCGGCCACCGCCGCGATGACGGCCCGCGAGTGCAGCATCCCCGTCTTCACCGCCTTCACGGGAAACGCCCGGAACGACAGCCGGATTTGCGCCGTGACGAAGTCGGGAGGCAGGGGACGGATCGCCTCGACCGCGCCGGGCACCTCGGCCACGCAGCAGGTGATCGCCGTCTGCGCGTAGCCTCCGAGCGCGTGGATCGTCTTGAGGTCGGCCTGGGCGCCGGCCCCGCACGAGTTGTCGGAGCCCGCGATCGTGAGGACGACGGGCGGGGCGGAGCGCGGCACGGTGAGCGGGAGCGGGGGGCGAATCCGGCGCGACGGCGGATGACCCGCCGAGCGACACGCTGGCTCCTCGTAGCGTAGCGTCGTCCGCAGGGTGCGGCGGCGAAATCCGCGGCCCTCGGTCGCGCACCGCGGCCCGCCGCGGGTGCTCAGGCGGCCACGCGTCGGATCCGAGAGTCGGGCTCGATGGACAATGACTCCCGGCCGTGACCCGGGGCGTCGGTCGCGGTGGCGCGATCGACGCCGGAGGCGGGGGCCTGCATCCCGATGAGCCTGGCCACGAAGACGGCCATGTAGAACTGCCCGAAGACGGCCTGCACCCAGACGAGCCAGCGTGCGACGGCCGACGAGGGCACGATGTCCCCGTAGCCCACGGTGGTGAACGTCACGAAGCTGTAGTAGAGGAACACGCCCATCGGCGCGAATGGATCGACCGCCGGATCGACCTGGTAGCGGGAGAAGTCGACGAGGAACGAGCCCGGCACCACCCGTTCGAGCAGCACGTAGACGTTGGCCCAGCACATCCCGAGCAGCACGTAGACACACAGCGCGCCGCAGATCATGTCGAAGACGACCCGTTCGGCCGCGAGCACGTCGACGAGGATGAGCAGGCTGATCGTCATGATGGGGACGATGAAGCTCAACGACCGCGCGATCGCCCAGACGTGCGCCCACGCCGCGGGAATCTCGCCCCCGGCCACCACGGCGAGGGCCGTCGCGACGCCCGGCACGCACAGGGGCACGCCGACGAGGAGCATCCGCCACCCGCCGATCACGCCGGCCGCGGCGACGAGGATCACCTGCTCCGCGGCGATCGAGATGATCTCGGCGCGCGGGTGGCCCTCGGTCACGACCTGGAGCACGGGCAGGAGCAGGAGGTGCACCAGCAGCAGCGCGTAGCGGCCCACGGCCCTGCGGCCGGAGAGCCCCAGCATGCGGCGGATCATGGCGAGCTGCATGCGCGGGACCGTAGGCGACGGGCGGGTCGGAGTCGAGGCCGATTGACCGTGTGTCCCGGCCCCCGCGATCGGGCGCTACAATGCCGTGATGCCATCGGGAGCCCGTTCATGACGTCTCGCAAACCGCCACCGGCCCGGGGACGGGCGGCGGGGCGTCGGCACCGCGCGAAGACCGAGGAGGTCTTCCATGGCGTGCGGTCCTGCGAGTCGCTCTTTGCGAGTCGCCCCGAGGCGATCGTGCGGGTCTATCTCACGCCCGCCCGCCAGCGGGAGTTCGCATCGCTCCTCGCGTGGTGCGCGCGGGAGCACAAGGGGTTCCAGGTCGTCGGCGAGGAGAACGTCGCGCGGATCGCCGGCTCGCTGCATCACGAGGGGATCGCGATCCTCGCGCGCGGACTCCGGCGGGGCACGATGCCCGACCTCGTCGATGGCCTCGAGGCCGGCACGATCCTCGGGCCGCTCGTCTACCTCGACGGCGTGCAGAACCCTCACAACCTCGGCTCCATCCTCCGCACGGCCGCACACTTCAGCGCCGGCGGCGTCCTCGGCCGATCGGGTCGGCTGCCGCCGGTGTCGGCCGCTGCCGCGCGGGTGGCGGAGGGGGCGGCCGAACGCGTGCCGGTGTTCGATCTCGGCACGCCCGACGCCGACCTCGGGCAGCTGCGACGCCGCGGCTTTCGCACCGTCGTCACCGTGAGCCACGGCGGGGTGCGGCTGTTCGACGCGCCGCTCGATCGACGCGTCGTCGTCGTCGTGGGGAACGAGGCGGAGGGCGTCTCGAAGCCGCTCCTCGCGGCGGCGGACGTCGTGGTCACCATCCCGGGGACCGGCATGGTCGAGAGCCTCAACGTGGCCGTCGCCTGCGGCGTCGTGCTCGGCGAGGTGTGGCGCCGCGGTGCCGGCGGAGCGAAAAAACGCTGAGGGGCGTGGCCGACGGGATCGCCCCCGAGGACCGGAGTTGTCGGCCGGGGTCGCCGTCCGCTCTACTCACGGGACGTTCCCCGGCGACGGCCGGGGAGAAAGCCGCCCGGCGGCGATCCCGCAGTGGTCGTGACGGCTGGGATTCCCCGTAGCAAAGGAGGTGATTCAGTGACGCAATGTGACTGTACCGGAGGGCTGCGCCGCTGACTCCACGCGGGTGCGTCCATCACGGACGTCTCCGCTGGGTCGGGCATCGCCTCGCGCGATGCCGGTCTTCTCGAGAGTCAGGAATGGCGAGTCGACGGACCAGCCGTTGACGCAGCCCACCACCAGGCCCGGGTGCTCATGGCGCGTGCTGAACGCCCACCGTGAAACCTCCCGTGCTACGCAAGGACCCGGCACGTCGGCCGACTCGTACGGGCAGTGACCCTGCGACCGGCCACGCACCGATCCCCACGGCTGCCGCTCCTCGTCGATCCGACGGGGAGCGGCAGTTTTTTTATCTACCCATCGGCATGCACGGCCCTGCATGCGCGGCGACGCTGGGGCCGCGTCTCGCGACGTCGGAGCGCGGTTGTCGCCACCGATGAGGGGCGTCCAAGATACCGGGGGAACGTCATCCCTCGGCCCGCGCTCGATCTCGGTCGGTGGCGAGCCACGCGAGTGGACCCGTGTCATGCGCATCTCCTTCACGCAGTCCGGGGGCTTCGCGGGGCTTGTGCGCGGGTGCCGCATCGACACCACGACCCTGCCGCCCGACGACCGCCGGACGCTCGAATCGCTCGTGGAGTCGAGCCGCATCAGCGGGGAGCACGAAGCCCTGTCGGGCATGGGACGCGACCTGCGGCAGTATGAGATCGTGATCGAGCACGTCGGTGGTGCCGCGCGAATCTGCTGCGACGAACGGTCGCTCCCCGAATCGGCGCGGCCGCTCGTCGCCGCCCTCATGGCACACTCGAGCCCGCAAACGCCGCACCGGCAGGCGGTGCCCCGGGAGGGAGTCCTCGGAGCCCCCGGCCGGGGAGATCCGTCCGCGCGCTGGGGCCGGTTCGAGGGGGAGGTGGTCGCGCGGTGGAGCGACGGGGGACGCGAGATGACGCTCGTCGCGCCCTTCGCCTACGTGGACCCGCAGGATGTGCGCTGGGACGCGCCGACGGGGTCGGTCGTCGACGGCGCGAGCATCCCGCGAGCGTTCTGGTCGCTCGTGGGGGGACCCTTCACCGGCCTTTATCGCGCCGCCTCGGTCGTGCACGACGTCGCCTGCGCGCCGCGCGAACGGGGATGGCAGCAGGTGCATCGCATGTTCTTCGACGCCTGCCGCTGCGGTGGCGTCGGCCGCATCCAGGCCACCGGCATGTATTACGCCGTGTACCACTTCGGCCCGCGGTGGACCTTCAAGATGCGTGCCACGATCGTCGCCGGGCAACCCGAGATGGCCCGCGTCGCCGTCGACGAGACGCCGCCGCAGCCCACGGATGCGCAGGCGGCCGCCGTCATGGCC
>JBJTBO010000189.1:0-3095 GCA_046091445.1 Planctomycetaceae bacterium
GAAGCTGCCGGCACGGAACGTGGCGACCGATACGAGGGCCGAGAGCTGGGACAAGGTGATCGCGCCGGCGCTCGCCGGGCAGTTCGCTCGGGTGAAGGCTCTCCGCTCCGCGCGGGCGACCCACCGACCGTGCAGCCCCTACCTCTACGAGCCGCCGGCCGCCCCTTGGTCGGGCTGGTCCATCCTGCGCCGAACCGCGCTGGTGGCCGCAGCGGTAGCCCTCATCAGCCTGCTCTGGGGAGCCGGCGGCCCCCTGACGAGATGGCTCCAGGGGCGTCCCGCCCCGTTCTGCCGCGCCGTGACGGAGGACGTCCCGCTCCATGCGAAACTCTTCACGCTCGCGAAGGCCCGCGAGGCGGCCCGGGGGGATGTGACGGCCCGCCCTGCATACTGGGACCTCCTGCGAGAATGCCATGCCGAGCACGCGGACCTCGCGACGTGCCGTTCCGACTGCCTCGCCGGACTCGTCGCCGAGTGGCTCGAGCAGGCCGAGGAGGAGGGACGGGCCGTGCGGGAGCGGCTGCGGGCCCGGCCAAGGCCGACGCCGGACGAGGTGCGGGACATCGCCGCCGCGATCGCCGCGATTCACGAGGCCGGAGCGGTCACGAAGCGCACGGGTCCGTCGGCCGTAGTAACCGTGCTCGAGCGTGAACTGCGGCTGCGAGGCGGCTCGCCGTCGGCGAGCGGAGGCGAGCCCGAGCGACAGGCCGCGGGCGATCGCGACGGTTGATCGTGGGGCACGACAGGGACGCGCCGCGAAGCGGCGCCGAGCGAAAGGGATCGAGTCGATGCATCAGCGAGTCAATCACGCCGCCCTGATCGGCGGCCTCCTCGTCGCGAGCGTTCTGTCGGCATCGGCACCGCGCCTCGCAGCGGCCGATGACGACCGCGTCATCCAGCTGGCCCTGCAGACCGATCCGGGCATGAACGCCTTCGAGGTGGAAAACAAGTTCAAGGTGGCCCGGGAGTCGACGAAGGGATTCAACTACGGCGAGATCGCGGTGGACCCGATCGATCCTGCCTCGTACCTGCTGCTGAGCTCGATCGTCCGGCGGGGAGTCCTCCAGGCACCGCCGACCACCGACTCGCCTCGCGGCGTCCTGGTCGAGCCGATTCGCGGCCAGGACGGGGCCTGGTGGATCGACCTCCGCGACCCGGACAGTTTTCTCGACACCGCGAAGGTGACGGTCGTCGACATGGCGACGGGCAGGGAGCGGGAACTCGAGCTGACGGCCGCGCCGCGCACCGAAGTGGCGAAGCCGCTGCGGTACCACAGTCCAGGCTCCTACGTGCTCAAGCTCGACAAGGGTGTGCAGCCGAGGGCGGCGGCGCTCACCGTCACGGCCGAGGGCTCCGCCACGAGAGCCCCACGCACCGAGGAGATCCGGGTCGGCTGGCCCGACGTCGGCCGCTGCTACCTCGTCACGCTCAAGGGAGTCACGGGCGACGAACGACGCCTCTTCGAGTCGCTCAAGGATCCGGCGAAGGTCGGCAACGCGATCAAGGAGCTCTATCCATCCACCGCGACGCTGATCGTCGGCAGCTTCCAGGACAAGAAGGTCGACGTCTGGCGGCTCAACGAGGTGCTGCACTCCTATATCCAGCCCATCAACGCCAAGCCGAAGCGGCTCTGGCTGCGGTTTCCGCTCACCGAGTCGCAGGAGGCGAAGGGGCTGGCGGACCTCGACGCCCAGCTCGCGCCCGCGGATGGCTTCATGAAGTTGCCTGCATGGCTGGCTGAGCGGAGGCTCCCCGCCGGCAAGGCGCTCGAGCCCGGCATGGACGCGTGGATCGAGGTCCCCGTGAATCCGGCGACGGAGCGGGCGGAGATCTGGGTGCCGATCGTGACCCGCGACTGGAAGCGGCTCCTCGCCGATGCGCCGCAGCAGGTCGGAGACCGGGCCATCCTCGTCTGGGAGTTCGAGAACCCCGCCAACGCGGCCGATCGAGAGGTGATCAAGGTCGCGGGGGAGCGGTACCAGCGAGAGCGTCTCGGCTGGTGGCTGACCGGTCTCGCCGGTGCTCCTGTGGAGTGAGCAGCGTCTTCGTCCATCATCCCCACCGATCCCCAGGAACCATCACGGTGCCCCGCGTCGATCCTGCCGACTGCCTGCTGCTTCGCGACGAACGACTCGTCTCCCGGTTCAACGCCGTGCATGACGTGCTCGAGAACGCCGCCCGAGACCTCCCGCGGTTCGCCAGCCGACAGGTCGTCGCGGACGTCCGCATCGAAATGGACGAGATCGCGCGGAAGCTGACGAAGAAGCGATTCTGCATCGGCTTCATTGGTCCTTCACAGGTGGGCAAGTCGGCGACCGTGTGCAACCTGCTGTCCGTGAGCGAGGAGAACGCCCCGACCCCGCAGGGTTCGAGCGGCCCCACGACGAGCGTCCCCACCCGCACGGTGCCCCCGCCCCCTGCACCTAACGCCGTCAACGCGGTCGCCCTCCACTACTTCTCACGGCCCGAGTTTCTCGAACGTGTGCGGGACATCTGCGATCTGGTCAAGATCCGCTTCGACGAGGACCTGCCCCAGGTCCGCGAGGCGGCGCTCGCGAAGCGGCAGGAGGACCCGCACTTCAAGGCCGCCGACGTGGCCGTCCTCGTCAAGCTCCTCGACGCGGCGATCGCATTCCCCGAGGTGATCGAGCCCGCCGGACTGGTCGAGCCGGGCGTCTGGCAGGATCGTCGACTCTACGCCACGCACCAGAACACGCCCTCGAAATACACGCTGCTGCGGGAGGTGGCGATCGAATTCGTGACGGACGCCGTCAGTCCGGAGATTGAGATGATCGACCTGCCGGGCATCGACGTCGACAAGGGAAGCGACGCACGGCTGACGCTCGCGTTCGTCCGCGAGCTCGACGGTGCCTTCATGTTTCAGCAGGGGCAGCAGGTGAAGGCCGGAGCCATCGCCCAGCTCGCCGAGCGGATGCGCGAGTTTCACGGCCGCACGCTCGGCGAGCGCGTGTGGATGGTGATCACCCGGTGCGACGCGCTCAACGAACTGCAGACGCACGGGCCACGTGATCGGGACGATCAGCCCACGATGTTCTGCCACCTCGCGGAACTCATGGCGCAGCAGGGCATCAAGG
>JBJTBO010000190.1:0-7591 GCA_046091445.1 Planctomycetaceae bacterium
CCATCCCCGAACCCATGCCGCTCATGTCCATTCCCATCCCCGCCGCACCGCGGGGAGCCGCCGGCAGGACGACTCGCCCTTCGAGCATGCCCCCCGGACCGGGCTCGGCGGCATCCTGGCCGATGGCAATCTCATCGACCATCGCGACGGGAGAGTCATGCGGTCCGGTCGCATCCTTCACGAATTCTCGGAAGATGTCACAGAACAGTCCGTACACCCACAATTGCTCCTGAGCCATGAGCACCTGACGCGTGCTGGGCACGGCCGTCCACACGAACGACTGGAAAATTCGAGCCTGATCAGCCGGATTCCAGGTGAGTTTCGACGGGATGAACGGGGTCGCGGCAGCCGGATCGGAACCCGGGATCGGCACGCCGCCCGGAGGTGCCCCGGCCCCGAATGCCATGCGTGGGTCTGCCATCGGCGATCCAGCCGCTCCCGGGCCCGCTCGCCCCGCGTCGAATGGGACTGCGGGCACGCCCATGCGCTCCGGGAGTTTCGTCACGACGCGTGGCACCGTCGTCTGGTAGCGCTGAAGAAGCGGGCGAGGCAGCGAATCGTTTGTCCGCAGCCGCGCGATGGCCTTGAGAAAGTCTCCGCCGAGGTCCTGCGGCCAAACCCGAAGAGCGGCCTGACTCTCCCACAGGCGATCCCATTCCTGGTCGATCTCCTGGCTCACCGTCAGAGCTTGGGCTTCGATCGCCTTTGACCATTCCTCGTTCGGGTGTGGGTTGACACCCGACACCTGCTTCACCTGAGAGAGCTTGCCGTCGATTTCCTGTCGCCGGGAATCGATCTGCGTGCCGATGGCGCCGCTCCCCGCGAAGAGGAGCGGCAGGAGGATCAGCGGCAGAAGTACCGCGAGAATCCAAAAATGATGCTTGAGCATTGCCCTGACGGCGGGTCGTGCACCCTCGGGCACAACGCTATCGACGAATTGGGCCATGGGATCGCTCTCTGTTCTGTGTCGTTTTGCGTCCGTCGTTCCCCGGACATCAAAATCCGCTGCCACCGGGAGCCGCGAACTGGGCGGGAGTGATCGGCTGATGTGGAGCCTCGACCGGCTGCCACACGAATTGCAGCACGAAATCGTGTCGCTTGAGTTCCAGTTGTTCGTCCTCCGGACGTCGCATCCCGGGGCCGCCACTGCCCGCGAGATCGGGAATCGGCGGTGCACTCCCGCCGCCACCCTGGGCTCCGCCCGGCGCCGCCTGGGATACGAACACCTTCCGCAACGGCTCGGACCGCACGATCACCGGAAACCCGATGCCGAGTTCCTTCACCGAGACCTGCGAGCCCGTCTTTGGACCCACTGTAATCGTGATTGGGGACCCCTCGCCGTTGAGATTCTTCACGATCGTCGAGCGGACGAACTGTTCGCCCTCTTCCGGCCGATGTCGGTCCTCGTTGTGGAAGTGATGGGCGACGATTTGAATCACCCAGCCCGGACCGGTGGGCACTCCCTCCGCGGATTCTGACGTTTCCTGGGGTTGATCCTCTCGCGCACGCATCCGGCGTCCCCATCGCTTTTTCGGCTTGCCGTCGTCGTCGGTGGCTTCGCCAGCGGCGGCATCCGCAGCAGGGGCCGCTGGGACCGCCGGAGCGGCAGCGGGATCAGCCGGCGCGTCGGGATTCGCCGCGGCCTCCGCTTCCTCGGTCATATCCTCCACGGGGGCGTTGGTCATTTCCCACTGCCGGCGCACCGCCTGGAACCAGACAGACACGTCGGGGAAATACTGACAGTCGAACGCGTCGACGTGGATCTCACGGCGGTCGGCCGGATGCTCGGGGATGGCGGCCGGATCGTCGTGGGGCAACAGCGTGCGTACAGCCCGCATCATTTCGAGCGACTGGAACCGCCGATCCTGCAGCCGGACGAGGTATTCCTGCTTCGCCACGGCCGCGTCTCGCTTTGTCTTCGCCTCGTCCACCGCCATCGTCGCCGCCCGCGACTTCGATTGCACCGCATCGGCCCGCTGGAACGCGGCCGGGAAGCCCGAGTCGCCGTACGTTTGCCATGCAAAGAAGAAGCCGACGAAGTAGACGAGGGCGGCCGAGAGCAGCCCCGCCATCGCCGCGACGGCCCACGGCTTCTTGGCATTGATCGTCCGGTCCTGAATGATCTCGCGTGGCACGAGATTCGTCCTGAGCGAACTCCCGCCGGCCGCCTGCAGGGCGAGTCCGTAGGAGACGCCAAAGGCAAGGCGATTCTCGCGGAACGCGGGGGCACCGACGACGCCAGGCCCCTCGAGGGCGTCGAACTTCTCGAGCCGGTGCACGTCGAGCTGCAGCTGCTTGGCGATGAAGTCACCGAGCCCGCGGAGCTTGGCCGCGTTGCCGAGCAGATAGACCTTGCCGATCGTCGCCGTCCGGTCCGAACTCGAAAAATAGTTGAGCGAACGCTGCAGGTCGCTGGCGAAATCGTTGAACACGGGTCGCATCGCGCGAAACACCGCCTTGGGGTCCTCCGCCCGCACCGCGTTTCGCTTGAGATGCTCGGCCTTGGCGAAGGTGAGCTTCATCTCGCTCACGAGCGCCTTGGTGAACGAGTTGCCCCCGATCGGCATGCTCCGCTGCCACAGCCGCAGTCCGTTGGTCACGACGAGATCGGTGCTGTCGACGCCGATGGAGACGATGACCGTCGAGGCCGGCGGGTTGTCCGGGTCGAGCGTGGATGCCGGCGGGAGCTGGTCGAACATGATCATGTTGGCCAGCGCGATGGGAGCGAGCTGCAGCAGCTCCACTTCGACACCGCGCTCCTGCAGCGGCGCGAGCGCCTTGTAGACCTGCTCGCGCTTCATCGCGAACAAGGCCACCTCGGCGTCCATCACGAAGCCGCCCTCCTCGAAGCCGCCGGCGAGTCGCTGCCAGTCCCAGACCACCTGTTCCATCGGGAAGGGGATCTGCTGGCGGGCCTCGTACTTCACGATGTCCGGGATCCGCTTCGACTCGAGGGGAGGAAGCTTGATGAACTTGGCGAGGCCCATCTGTCCGGGCACGGCCAGTGCGACACGATCACCCTCGACGGTGTTGCGTCCGAGAAACTCCTGGAGCGCCGCCTGCACGAGCTCCACCGGATTCGCCTCCGGCTGCGAGAGGATCATCGGGTATTCGACGTAGTCGAACGCCTCGGCGATGAGCTTCGTGGGATCGGTCGGAGACAGCCGACAGCGCAGGGCCTTGAGGCCGCATTTGCCGATGTCGATGCCCCACGCATACGGGCTGCGAGCCATGCAGGGACCACCCCCGGAAGGGTCCGCGAAGAAGCAGGTCGGGCGACGCGGGCAGACCCTCGATGCTACCCGCTCAAAAGCATCGTACGAACGGCCGTGGAGGGGTGTCAAACCGCACCGGCCGCCGCCGCTCCGGGTGCGGCAAGGCGCACGCTACACTCGTCTCCATGGCGATCTCGCGTCTGACGGTTTTCCTTCCCTGCCACACGCTCGACGACTTTCCGACGTGGCTCGAGGAGGTCGAGGCCGACGACCTCCTCGCGGCCTGGACCGCCGCATGGGAGCCGTGCCTGATCGCGACGGTGGGAGATGTGCCCGGCTGGGCGAGCATCGACCTGCCGCCCCATGACGACGCCGGCACGCTCGGCATCGTCCCGGCATGCTTCGCCGATCGGTTCTCCCATCGGTCTGCTGGTGGCGTCCAGGACGGGCACTTCATCGAACGCACGTCCGGGCGCGGCGCGATGAGCGCGGCGGCGATGCGGGCCGTTGGTGTCGAGACCACCGGCGGCGCCCCGGGGGAGGAATGGTCGGAGGACTTCCGGGCGCTCGGGCTGGCGGTGCTGCTCTCGGAGGTGCTCGCCCGCCGCATGCGGACGGCACCCGAGCTGGGGGAGACCGCGTTCGGCGCGTCCGCAGTGGCCGCAGCGCGAGCTGCCGTCGCGGGAGACGGTGGCACCGTGCGCGAGCGGCTCCGTGAATGCTGGGGCTTCCTCGAGTGTTGCCGGGCACGGTACTACCCGGCCGATCTCTGGCTCGTCGATCTCGTGCTCGTCGCCAGGAACTCGGCTCCGGCCGCTCTCGAAGCGGCCGTCGAGGCCCCGGTGCCGATCGGTCTCGTGTTCGAGGCGGACGCCCTTGGTCCCCTCGTGGCGAAGGCGCCGGCTGCCGTGGAGCGGATCCGCACGCGCCTCGCAGACGGCACGCTCGCGCTGCTCGGCGGACGGCAGGATGCGAAGCCACTCGACCTGTGCACGCCCGAGGAGGTCGTCGCCTCGTTCTCCGCGGGCCTCGATGCATGGGAGGCCCTGGGCTTCACACCGGCCGTCTTCGCGCGGTTCAGCGGAGGGGCGACCCCGCTCCTGCCACCCGTCCTCTCAGGGTTCGGATTCTCCGGGATGGTCTGGTCGCTGTTCGATGGCACGCCGCTGCCGGACCCGCACGCGGGCCGGATCCGCTGGGAAGGGGCCGGCGGGACGATCGAGGCGGTCGCGCGGCCACCGCTCGATGCGCGGCGAGCCGTCTCCGTGACGGGGCTCCCGTCGCGGCTTGGCGACGCGCTCGACCATGACCACGTGGCCGTGCTCACGTTCGCGCACTTCGGTGGGACGACCGGCGAATGGCATCGCCTGATCCGACGCATCGGCTCGTGGAGCACGGTGCTCGGGACGTTCGTCACCCCGGATGAGCTCTTCCGTCGGACGGCCGACGGAGGGTCGTACGTCCGCCTCGACGCGGACGCATTTCCCGTGACGCTGCCCGAGACCTCGTCGGCCGAAGGGGATGCGGTCGGAGCTGCCGTCGGGCGCGCTGCGGTGGCGGCAGGGACGGCGCGTCGTGAAAGCGCCGGCGTGGCGTCGCTCCTCTCCTCGCCACCCGCCCCTGGCCGGACGCCGGCGCGGGTCGAGCTTGCGGAACCGCCGCGGGCGTGGCCGCCGTGGCGTCGACAGGGGGCCCGGCATCCGAGCGTCGACAACGGGCTCCTGTGCGTCTCTCTCCACAGCGACACGGGCGGGATCCTGTCGCTCCGGCGCCCCGGCGACCGGGCCAACCGACTGTCGCAGCAGCTGGCGACACGGCGAGCCGACCGCGACGGCGAGCCTGCCTACACCCGCATGCACGCCGACCGCATCGAGAAGGGCGTGACCGCATGCGGTGAGCCTGGCCTCGTCGCGACGGGTCGATTGGTCGACGGGGGCGGTGGCGAGATCGGACGGTTCACCCAGGGGGTGGCCCTCGTCCCCGGTGCCCCGCTCGCGGTCATCGACATCGAGTTGACGATCTCCCGGCCCCTCGCCGGGGACGCGCTCGAGTGCTACGCCGCGAGCCGCTTCGCGTGGAGCGAGAACGACGACCTCGAGGTCCGCCGCAGCCTGCACACGCAGTCGGTGAAGACGGAGCGGGAGGTGTTCACGGCACCGCACTTCATCGAGCTTCGTCCGGCCGGCCCCCGCGCGGGGGACGGCGAGGCGGTGACGATCCTCACCGGCGGCGTGCCGTGGCACACGCTCGCCAGCCCGCACATCCTCGACGCGGTGCTCTTCACGGGCGGCGGAGCCGGGGCGGCCAGCCCCGGGAGATTCACCCGCCGACTCGGGATCGGCGTCGGCCTGCGCGGCATCGGCGAAGCGGCCCTCGCGCTCGCGGCGGGCTGCGTGGCCGATCTGCACGTGGTTCCCCGGCACCCGACGGTGCGCGTCACGCTCGAAGCGGTGTCGACGGCCGAGGGGATGCCGCGCCGGGTGCGGGTCGGCCTGCTCGAATCGGCAGGCCGTTCGGGTGACGTGCGGCTGGAGTGGGCCGCCGAGCCGCGGGAGGTGGTCGCCTGCGACCTGCGCGGGAGGCCCCGCGGATCCGGCGACACGGCGTCGGCCCACGTGGCGATCGATGGGCGCGCGACCGTGGTCTTCCTGCGGGCCTTCGAGTGGCTCCACATGGAAGTCGAGTTCAGGGACGTCGAGGTCAAGGAGGTCGAGTTCGCGTCATGATCGTCACACTCGACGGACCCGCCGGTGCAGGCAAGAGCTCCGCCGCACGGGCGCTCGCGGAGCGGCTCGGCTGGTGCCATCTCGACACCGGCGCGATGTACCGCACCGTCGCCCTCGTGGCGCTCGAGCGCGGTGTGCCGCTCGACGACGCGCCGCGGCTGGCCGCCCTGACCGAGCGGATCGCGATCACGTTTCGCGACGGCCGTGTGCTCGCCGACGGGCGCGACGTGTCGGCGGAGATCCGCACGGAGCGGGTCACCCAGGCCACGCGCTTCGTCGCGGACGCGCCGCCGGTGCGCGAGGCGATGAAGCGGATCCAGCGGCGGCTCGCCGAGGACCTGGATGTCGTCACCGAGGGGCGGGATCAGGGCACGGAGGTCTTCCCCCACGCGGAGGTGAAGGTCTTCCTCACCGCCTCGCCCGAGGAGCGGGCGCGGCGGCGTCATCGGGAGGAGGCCGATCGGGGCGCCGCGTCGAATCTGGAGAGCGTCCGAAGAGCCCTCGTCGCGGGCGACGAGGGGGACCGCTCCCGGCCCGTCGGGGCGATGCGTCCGGCGGCCGACGCGGTGGTGCTCGACACCGACGGACTCTCGCGGGACGAGGTCGTGGATCGCCTTGCCGCACTCGTCACGGCGCGACGACCGGAGTGTCGTGTGCCATGACGCGCGCGAGCGATGCACCGGAGGGTGCGGGACCGACGCGGTCCACGGCGCCGCACGATGGCGGCCGTCACACGACCTTCGGCCGGTGGCTCTACACGTTGCTCTGGGTCCTCTGCCGCACGTTCGCGGTTTCCCTGCTCGGCTTTCGGGTGCGATTCGCCGAGCGGCCGCCACGCGAGGGTGGGGTCCTCGTCCTCTCCACCCACCAGAGCCACCTCGATCCGCTGCTACTCGGCCTGTCACTCGACCGCCGGATCTCGAGTCTCGCGAGGGCCTCGCTTTTCGCCTTCGGCCCCTTCGGTCGCGTCATCACCGCGCTCGATGCCATCCCGATCGACCGCGAGGGATCCGCCGTGGCCGCAATGAAGGCGGTGATCGCGCGGCTCAAGGCGGGGGCGGCGGTGATCGTGTTTCCGGAGGGGACGCGCACTGCGACCGGGCGGCTCGGTGTGATCAAGCCGGGCTTCGCCGTGCTCGCCAAGCGGTCCGCGGTGCCCATCCTGCCGGTCGCGATCGTCGGCGCGTTCGAATGCGGGCCGCGGACCGCACTCCTCCCCCGCCCGGGCCGCATCCGGCTGGAATACGGTCCGATCGTGACCGTCGAGGAGGTCGCGGCCCTCGATGACCGGGCGTTGACCGAGGTCTGTGTCGAGCGACTCGAGCGGCTCGACGCGCTGGCACGGGCGACCCGCACGGGGCGTCCGGCGGAGACGGTCAGTCGGTCGGCGCCGAGCGGGCCCGCTTGAAGGGATCGATCGTGCCGCCGCCCGGGCCTGGGGGCGGCGCGTTGGGCGAGGTCCAGGGCACGAGCCGCGGCCACTCGAGCGTGCGGCCCGGCCACGGCGACGACGCGGGTGCGTTCGCCACACCGGGCGCGGGTCGGGTGGGGGGCGGAGCAGGTGGCTGCGGCTGCGCGATCAGATCGGCCGGACCGGGAAAGCTCGCACTCGCGGATGGAGGGGATTCGCCCGGGGCGGAAGGTGCGGCG